>NZ_JAVJSQ010000007.1:300000-378093 GCF_040219335.1 Gimesia sp.
TTTATTTCAGGAGCCGTTCGTGGATCCCAATCATTTGCTGGTAGACGATTCGCTGCCTTATTATAACGCGCTGACTCAGTGTATTGATCACTGGGGACTGGTGCCTGAGAAGACAGAATTAGTCCGCGATGGGGTGAACCACGTCTTTACCACCGAATTCGTTAACGGTGCACCGGTCATAATCCGGATCAGTGATGGCAATCTCCGGGAACGGGGCGAAGTGCTGGGCGAACTGCTCTGGCTGGAGCATCTGATCTCTCATGGATGTACGGTTACGACGCCGATCCCTTCGCGTGGCGGCGAACTGCTGGAATCGATTGAAGTCGACGCAGGTACGATGCATGTCTGCTGCTTTGAGCGTTTCGGGGGTCGACAACTCGACCCCGCGACCGACGCCCAGTGGAATGAGGAACTCTTCCTCAAGCTGGGACGGGAGATCGGTCGCATCCATCGGGCTTCGGAGGAATTACAACTCCCGACCGACCACGATCGTCTCTCGTGGCATGAAATCAGGCTCGGACAGTTTCCGGATCCGCTGCCTGATTATTTTCACGCCGAGGTCGTCGAAGCGATGCGCGGGTATTACGATGACTGGCGGAGCCGTTCTACCCCTGCAGGACACTATGGACTGGTGCACCGGGATCTGCATGCGGGAAATTTTCTGGTCGAGAACGGGGATGTGCAGATCATCGATTTCGATCTCGGTTGTTACGGCTGGCGGACGATGGATTTAGCCGTTCTGCTGTTCATTTACTATTATTATCCCAGCCTCCGCGTGCCTGGCGCGACGCCTGAACTGGCCGGCCATGTGCTGGCCAAACTGGTAGAGGGCTATCGCGAGGAATTTACGCTCGACCAGAATCAGTTGGCAACGGTCGCCGACATGATGATGTTGAATACGATCAACAACTACTTTCTCATGCTACCCGACCCGGAACACTGGCAGGCCGCGATGGGCAACCCGCGCATCACAGTCGCGGAGAGCCTGACCTGGATCGAGCAGCTCTGGCTGGACAATCGGAAACTTCAGATCAGCCTCGAGTTGTGATTAATTGGAAGGGGGGCTGTCTGAGTCCTGCTTCGAATGCATGGCATTCTCTTTCGATTGAATGGTCAGCCAGAGTGGGACGTGCAGGTCCCAGTGGATCACGGCGCTCCGCAGACTCATGATCAAAGCAGAGCAGCCGACGCCAATCAGGACAGCATGTTGGGGCAGCCAGGTGACCAGCGCAACAAACAGGATACAACCGAGGGTGACGGGAATCGCGTAGATCTCCCGCCGCATTAACAGTGTGGGCTGTCCCGCGAGGACGTCACGGAGCAGGCCACCACCGATCGCAGTCAACACGCCCAGCAGGACCGGCGCGACCGGCATACCGAAGTCGATCCAGATGACTTTCTGCGCTGCCTGGATCGCAAACATCGAGACCCCCAGTGCGTCGAGATAAAGCATGGTTTTGAAGATCTCTTTGCGCGTCATATGCCGGTTCATAAGAAACGCCAGAAAGCTGGCGCCCAGCGCAACCCAGATGTAATTCAGATCCGCGGCCCAGAAGACCGGTACACCCAGGATCACATCACGAATGGTGCCGCCGCCGATCGCGGTGATCAGCCCCAGCACACAAGCGCCAAAGAAATCGACACCGCGCGGCGAGACTGCCAGCACGCCCGTCACCGCAAAGGCAACTGTGCCAATCATTCCGAGGAGGTATTGTAAGTCTGCAACGCTCATGGTGAACCTGCTGACGCGCGTCAGGCTTTCTTCACGAATTCGGATTTCAGTCCCATTGAACCAATCCCGGGAATTTTGCAGTCGATGTCATGATCCCCTTCGACCAGGCGGATGTTCTTGACCTTCGTTCCCACCTTGACGACCGACGAAGAGCCCTTCACTTTAAGGTCTTTGATGACGGTGACGGAATCCCCATTCTGCAGGATGTTGCCGTTCGCGTCTCGCACGACGGGGCCAGTCGTTTCCTCCGCAGCCGCACTCTCCGGATTCCACTCGTGGCCGCATGACGGACAAACCAGCAGGCCTCTGTCTTCGTAGGTATATTCCCCAGCACATTCCGGGCAATTCGGTAACTCGCTCATGTTCGTATCCTGCAGCTTGTCTGATCAGTCTTGCAGCACCGCAACTCCACCCGGCGCCTGATGATATAAGAATAACGAGAGACTGATTTAGAGAACAGGAAGAGGCGCGGAAAGCCAACTGGAAAAGCAGCTCTTAACAACGTTTAATATCCATCACTAGTTCTTTTCCAGTGCCATTCGCATCATTTGCGTTGCAATCAGCGTCGGCTCTGACAGATAATTGAAGACTTCCATTCCTATACCATAAGACCGGTCGTGTCGGGAATTCGAACACGACAATATTGCTAAGGACGCTCACCATGCTGGCTCGTATTTCCGTTTTTCTGTTACTCTGTTTTGTGATGATCCCCGGTCGGGTGCAGGCTGAAACTAAGCAACCGAACATTTTGTTTATCCTGACCGACCAGTGGCGGGCACAGTCCCTGGGCTATGCGGGCAACGAGCAGGTGAAGACGCCGAATATTGATGCGTTGGCCCGACAGAGTGTCAATTTTCAGAACGCGGTTTCCGGCTGTCCGGTCTGCTGTCCCTTCCGGGGCTCGCTGATGACCGGCCAGCGTCCGTTGACGCACGGCGTGTTTCTGAACGATGTGCAACTGCCCGCGAAGGCGGTGACGATTGCTGAAGTGCTGGATAACGCCGGTTATGAGACCGGTTTCATCGGGAAATGGCATCTGGATGGTCGGGGGCGCTCAGCGTTTACGCCGCCGGAACGTCGACAGGGCTTTGAGTTCTGGCGGGCCCTGGAATGCACGCACAACTATAACCGTTCGTTTTACTACGGCGACTCGCCCCAGCGGCAGACCTGGGAAGGTTATGACGCCTTTGCCCAGACTCGCGTGGCCCGGCAGTTCATCCGCGACCAGTCGCAAAAGGAGCAACCGTTTCTGCTGGTGATGTCGTATGGCTCGCCGCACAATCCGTATCACACCGCGCCGCCGGAATACCAGAGGATGTATCACCCGGAGAGAATCAAAGTGCGTCCCAATGTGCCCCAGGATCAGCGGGCAGCCGCGCAAAAAGAACTCGCCGGCTACTTCGCTCATTGTTCGGCGCTGGATGACTGTGTCAGCGATTTATTAGCGACGCTCAAAGAGACCGGCATTGATGAAAACACGATCGTTGTCTTCACCTCTGACCACGGCGACATGCTGCGTTCGCACGGGCAGATCCGCAAGCAGAAACCGTGGGACGAATCGCTACGGGTACCCATGCTGTTCCGGTTGAATGGGGCGGAGCACGCGCAAGGTCGTACCGTCGATTCCCCCATCAATTCCGAAGACCTGATGCCCACGCTGCTGAGTCTCTGTCAAGTCTCGATTCCCGATACCGTGGAAGGACTGGATTATAGCGGCTACCTGCGTGGTGGGAAAAATCCTTCAGATGGGGCGACGGTCATCACCTGCCCTTCTCCCTTTGGTGAATGGCAGCGGAGCCGGGGCGGAAAGGAATACCGCGGCTTGAGAACGACCCGCTACACGTACGTCCGCGATCTCAGCGGACCCTGGTTATTGTACGACAACGAAGCAGACCCGTATCAGCTGAAGAATCTCTGCAACGATCCGGAAGCAGCCCCGATCCAGGCAAAGCTCGATGCGCTGCTCAACAAAAAACTGGCCGCCCAGAAGGACGAGTTTTTGCAGGGGAGTCAGTACATTGAAAAATTCGGTTACCAGGTGGACCCGAAAACCGGGACGGTGCCTTATACGAATTGAACCACGAAACTCACTCAATCTCTTTCCACACCAGCTGCACAGCCAGACCTTGACTGCTGGCTGGTAGTGGAGGTGATAGTTTCATTTCGAAGTGATTATTCGTGTTCTGCATATGTGCCAGTGCGCGGGGGGCGAACTGAAACAGGAATTCGGAATTCAGCTGCGCGACTGACGCCGCCGGGTCGTCGCCGTTCGTGTTTTCGCAGCGGAGATAGAACCCATAGACGGCGGTCGGCTGTTGCTTGATCCAGGCATCGAGGGAAGCCGTGAGTTTCTCCGCATTGAGGGTCGTCTCCAGAGGTGTCCAGGAAGTCCCGTTCGAGGAGACGGAGATTGTGGGAGCTGACTGACCTGGTGCGAGTTTCAGTTCCAGTGCACCTTTCAGCAGCACATAGGGCCAGGTGAAGTGCCAGTCCCGCTGGTGGGGATGCGGTTGTTTCAACGACTCCAGCTTTGCGATGCTGCGTTTCAGAGTGCCGTTCCCGGCGACGGGGGGGAGACCTTCGTCTGGCATGTTGCGTCGATGAATATATTCCGCAGCAATGTAGTCAAACTCGAGGCGGTCACCGGGTTCCAGAGTGGGAGCCAGATTCGAATCCCGAATCGCCGGTTTGCGCTCGGAGGGCCGATTGTCGGCGGTCGTTGTGTAGAGGCGGGCGATTGCCTGCGAGGGACTGCCGATCGGATCAAGGGGCGTTTTTGTAATCAGTTCGGGGTGCTGTGCCAGTTCTTCGACACTCGCGATGACTCCCTGGTCATTGCGATAAAAGACTTCATGATCGGGATCGAACATGTGCCACTTGCCATCATAGAAGGCTTCCGCAACAACGTGTCCTGAGAGTCCCCATATTCGACTTCGCACACCTGCTTTGCGGGCCAGGACCGCGAAGTTCGAGGCACAGTCATCACAGAATCCGTAGCCGTAAACGTTGAGAAACTTCACGGGGTCGTGCACTTCATCTCCCGGTTCTGCCGGATAGAAGTGATACCGCCAGTCGACCAGGAACTTCCAGATCGCCAGCGATTTCTCTTCGTCCGTCATCCCCGGTTTGAGAATACTGGCGAGCATTGCCTGCTGGCTGGAGAGATCGGGGGCCCCCTGGCGTTTCCAGTTTAGCTGGATGCTTTGCTGTGAATCTCGGTTTTCCCAGACCAGCTTGACGGGTTGCACACGTTTGCCGGGGATATCGGGAAATGAGATCAGCGAGTCGGCGTCGGTCAGTACGAATTGCGCTGACTGTTCGGTATAGGTTTCCGGGCAGACTAGTTCATATTTACGTCCATTGGTGCGGGGATCGGAAGAATCGCTGGCGGAAAAATAGAGCGTCGTTGGCGTCCAGTGACTATAGTGCCCTTTCCCTGTTTCGCGGATCAGCTTATGCAGCGCGTGAGGATGCGGCAGGGGTTGGCCATCTTCCAGCAGGATGCAGGTGGACCGTGATTTACTGTCAGCTTCATGCGGAATTTTGAGGCGGGCCACGTACCCGACGCCGATCTCATGTGTCATCGCGGCGGGTGTAATCAGTTCGCGAACCTGCTCGGTTTTCGTTTGCGAGCGGATTTCGGGACGAACTGTTTTCACGGACGGACGCGCCGCCTGGGTGTCCGAATCGCCCCACACAGGAGAGAACGGAATGCTGCATGTGAGCAACAGGCTTGCCAGGTAGAAGTATGCTAATTGTGGTTTCATATTGAGCTCTGCAAGAGAAAACAAGTTACAACGAGTGCGGGCAACACGCAGATATTATACCCCTACCTGTTGCTGACGCTTGCCATTTCCCGCGAAAAAACTGAAAGTGGACAATAGATCGAGTAGGCTAATATCTAAGTCATCGCATTCACTTTAAACTATTCCCCCTGTAATCCTTGGAATCAATAATGCTCAATCAAGCCCGGTTGTTCACGCGTCTCATCTGTTTTGCTTTCGCCTTTGCTGTCAGCGGACTGACGACTTCATTCTTGGCTGCAGTTGAAAAATATACCGAACAGCCGGGTACGAAAGGGAACGGCAGCTATGTTGTCGGGCCCAACTACAAGATCGATCCGAGACTCACTGATCGGGGCAATCCCAAGGGGAAGCGCTTCGAGTTCGAGATGCCCCTGGCGGAGAGTAAGATCTTTCCCGGTACCGACACAACCCTCGACCCCAAAAAAGAGGTGCGGAAAACCCGCAAGATCTTCGTCTATGTTCCCGCCGCTTATAAAGATGGAACGCAGGCACCGATTCTGGTGATGCAGGACGGACCCAGTCGGATGGACCTGGTCTGCAATGCCCTGGACAATCTGACGATCTCGAAAGATCCGGCACAGCGGCTGCCGGCGTTTATTGTGATTGCAGTCCAGAACGGTGGTAACGACGGCAAAGGGAGCGAACGCGGCCTGGAGTACGATACGATGTCAGATCGTTACGCCCGGTTTATCAATGACGAAGTCCTGCCGGCCGTGCTGAAAAACAAACAGATTCGCGCCGCGTATCCACACATCGCGTTTACAGAGAATCCCTGGGGGAAGGCCACCATGGGCTGCAGTTCCGGCGGTGCGGCGGCGTTGACGATGGGCTGGTTCCGCCCCGATCTGTTCCGTCGACTGATTACTTATTCCGGTACTTTCGTCGATCAGCAGGACGACGACGCACCCCAGGAAACAGAGTATCCCCTGGGGGCGTGGGAATATCATTCGAGCATGAAGCTGATTGAAAACAGCGACAAAAAGCCGCTACGGATCTTCACGCACGTGGCGGAAAACGATCTTCGGGCCGATGATCCGGAAGAGACGTACCACAACTGGGTGATGGCCAACGAACGGACGGCCGAGGCCCTCAAGGCCAAGGGTTACGATTATCGCTACGTCTTCAGCAAGGGGACCCGGCACTGCGACCGCAAGGTCTTCGAACAGACCCTGGCCGATACCCTGCTCTGGATGTGGCAAGGATATCACGGCGAGTGATTCGGTTACTATTGTTGCTGTTAACCTGTCTGAGAAAAACAACGATTCCGTATTGAAAGGAGCGCTGTCATGAATAAAAAACTGGAATATCTATCCGTTCTGGCTGGCTTGATGATTTTGCTGGTCGGCGCAGGAGCTGCATACTATTCTGATCGAGCGTCGTCAGAGCATACGGTCATTTATCGGGGTGGCGTCAGCTCGATTCAGTGGCAGAAAGGCCTGGATAATGTCACAGGGTTTTCCAGTGCCAGTAAACGGGATCTATCAAAACCGCTTAAACCGATCGGACGGGTGGTCGTGTTCGAGGACTGGGTGGAATTCAAACGAATTGACAGCCTGGATGCACCGCTGCTGATTCCTCGCGAACGGATTATCAACCTGGAACTGGTGCCGGACAACGCTCCGCCGCAATAATCAGAATGGTAGCGCTCAAAGAAACCAAAGGGGCAGGCAACCTCATGCGACAGCTCACACTGGGTCTCAATGTCTTTGTGGCGGTGTTCTTTGTGGGGTTCCTGATCTACACTTTTGTGGGGCAGCAGCACCTGGAAGGACTGGCGCGTCAGTTCGTGACGGAAAAGACGATTGCCTACTCCCTGCCCCTGGTTGATGCGGTGGAAGAGGGCATGCGTTCGCCGCTGATCAAAAAACTGTTGAACGACGATCAGGAAGCCGCCATCAATCAGCAGATCCAGGAATACCGCAACGATCCTGCTGCTTATATTGCCGACCTGACGCGTCAGAAAAAACTGTCGCCGGCTCCGCAGCGATTGAACCCCCTGTTACGGAAAGTCAGCGAGACCAAGGAGAAGATCCGGACGTATTACGATCAGACGCTGGCGGCACTGATTGCCGACCTGCGGATCTTTGCGTTTTCGAATCTGTGTGCCGCCCTGATTGCTTTGGGGTTGATCTGCTGGTCTCCCGGTAAAATCAGGCAGTCCGTGGTCTGGTTTTCCTTTCTGATCTTCGCTGCGGTATTATATTGTTCGTATCTGTATGTCGATGGACTTTCCTTCTTTCGGATCCTGCTTGGTGTGCACCTGGGCTGGACCTATCCGTTACTTCTATGCCTGGCTGTAGTCGGTCTGTTTCTGGAATACCCGCTTCGTCGACGGACAGGTGAAATTCAGAACACAGACGCGGTGAGCAACGGCGGGACTTCATGACCATTCATCGCGAAACATGGAACAGACTCACCAACTCAGAGCGGGTAGATCTGGCTCTTGAGGTGCGCAGATCACTGCCTGTTCCCTTTGCTTTTTCGGGCATCAGAACCTTTCAATACGGCGAACAGGAAAATTCGCTGGCGGTTTTCAATTATGACAACTCCGAATTCGTACTCATTCCGGGAGACACGGTTCGGCTTGGCTATGAGTGGGAACGCCCCTTTCCGCTCACTTCGGAACAGGCAGAACTGTGGGAAATAGCACTGGAAGAATTCGAGACACCGATGTCCTTCGATGACTATCTCGAAGAAATCATGACGCCGCCTCGCGACGTTTCCCTGGATGCGTTTCTGCTGGAAACAAAAATAAAACGACTGGTAGATCAGAAGCTCAAAGGTGTTGCTATTGATGAGTCTGCACCCTTTCCACATCATGCCAGAGCGCGCGCCCAACTGGCATCCCAGGGCCTCAGATTGCCGACCTCGGATGAATGGGAATATGCCTGCGGCGCGGGTGTGAGAACCCTCTATCGCTGGGGAGAGGATGCCCCGATGGACTGGAGCCCTTCAGAAGACCGGGACTGGCTGCAAAGCGAACCCAATGCCTTTGGTCTCACCATCGCGAATAATCCCTGGCAGTGGGAAGCGATTCACGAGCCTGGCTTCCGCAGAGGTGGCGACGGCGGTGGGATGAGCTGTGGAGGCGGAATGCCTTATATGCTTGAGTGGCTGCTGCTGGCGACAGCATACATCGACAAGGAGGACTTTGACCGTCCGGTTCTGGGTGATGACGTACGTCGGGCGCTGACGGTAGAACTGTAGAATCATCTGTCAGATCACGATGGGGTTAAACATGATCTCTACCAGGACCTGTCCGCTGGCGAACAGGATTACCAGGTTCGCCAGCAGTGTGGTACCCTGGAAGCGGCGGTCCCGGATGTCTGCGCTCAATAGGAATGTCGCGATGAGAAAGACCACGAAGGAACAGCCGATAAATAACATCAATAGTAGAACGGTGACATAATTATTCCCGTACTGTCCCTGTAAGAGCATCAGCAGCCAGACTCCTGCGTAAGCGCCCCAGAGCATGACCGCCGGTTCGGCGTGACGGACAATAACCCATTTGTAGAACAGAACCGGTACTCCCAGCGGAAGTGCTGAAAAGACAACCCGTAACAGATAATCATTGGGGGTGTAAGGCGTCACCATGATATAACCCATCACCCAGTATGAGAGGGCAAACAGAATCCCCAGGCTCACCACGCCTGAGAGCTGGCGAAGACGACTGGGTTTGACGGGGGGAGTCTCTGTTGACATCTCAGTGTTCCTGTCTGCAGACCTTGAGTACTTCATTGTAACGTATCAGGGGGCTTGTAACCTCAAGGTGAGCATTGCCTTCAATCACTTTGCCGCGAACCTCAGCGATATTCGCTGGTCGTATTGCGAAAGTCATCGTTCAAAAGCAGGGATCTGTGCTTCCGTAGTCGGTGGATTCACTGTGCGAAATATAATGTCACCCAAAGAAATATCCATGCCGATAATTTCGATCCTGCTGGAGTGAATGTTAGAATAGGCGGAGCAGCCAATTGTTTATACCCGTTCCCTCATGCGCATGCCACTGGTTTTCTTTATCAGAGACATGCGAAATCGCATTACGTTCTTCGAGCTCACCGTATGACCGAAACCGAAATCCAGGAACTGGAAACCGCGACCGGCTGTATTATGTCGGCCGCTTATCGGGAGTTGTTGCTAAATTATCCGCAACGGTTAAAGGACCTGGCGGCCACACTCGGCGTCGAAGAACTGGAGCTGCTCACTCATAATCCACAATCACTGATCCGGATGAATGTGGACCAGGCAGAGTCCGTGCGCATGTTTTTTCCGCCCCACTACTTCGTCATCGGCGAAAATGGGAATGGAGACTTGTACGCGATCGATACCCAGTCCCCTGCTGTTCCCGTCTATATGGGTGGACCACATCTCGGTGAGTACCCGGAGGATGCAGCAGGGAATCCCCTGCCCGATACTGACAGCCTGCAGGAGTACGTTGAGTACGTCGTCTTTCTCTACGAGGACGCCATTCAGTACGAGAGTGAGCTGGATGACACAAGGGTCTATCAACCACCGGGAAAGCTGATGGAGACACTTAGTGTCTGCCTGAGTCTTTTGCTCGCGCCGGTCATGCTGCTGTTACTGTTGTTCTCCATGATCATCGCAGTCCCGTACTTTCTACTGCTGGAATTATGGGACAAATTGAGACCTGTGAAGGATTGAGATACCATTTTTACCAACCTGACCTGTCTCTCCCTGTTTCAATACAGGGTCCGACCCAGCCAGCGATCAAACCAGGCGAAAGTCATCCGGCGGGCAACACCGGGAAAGCTGTGACCACCCGGAAATGAAAACCAGCTGAAGCAGTCCCCTGCTCCGAATTCTCCCAGCTGCCGCTCAATTTTTTCCGGCTTAATCAGGTGTTGCGTTCCATAATATTCGAGCGTCTCCGCATAGCCCCGTCGCTCCTGTCTGGCTTTGAGGACGCTGGGCAGGCCGTCTGCATCTTTCCAGTTGGCGTAGATTTCCAGCGTCTGTTGTGCTTTGGGGAAGAATCGATGTCGATAGAATTCGTGTTCCGTCGAGATGATCAGCAGGGGACGCGGCGCGACCAGGGCCATCAGGCTGTCAAAGTCGATCGGAATCTGCCTGGAAGGATCGTCAATGTACGGGCGAAAGCTTTTGATGTAGACATAAGGGCCACTATTGGTTTTGAAACCAAATCGGCGTTCCAGTTTTTTACTGCTCGTGGGCTCATCAATGCCCTTGCGCCAGGGAGTCCAACTGGATGGTTCACGGGACCACGCCGCCGTCTGTCGCCACCAGTCCAGAACACCGCCGTTACTGACGGTGGCTGTGATCCGCTCATCAAAGGCCGCCGCGAAGAGGGCCGTGTGTCCTCCCAGCGACCAGCCCGTACAACCGATCTGGCCGTGGTCGACAAAATCCAGCGTTTGCAGAAAATCGACGCTGCGCATAATATCCCAGGTATTTTTGCCGACGATCGACCATTCCGGGTGCTTTTGGTAAAACGGCCGGGTATCCATCACTCGATGCCGGGGATCGATACGTTCGCCATCGGTCAACAGGTCGATGCTCAGTGTGACAAAGCCATGCTGGGCCAGAGTCAGTCCATAGGCGGCTCCCACCTGTGGATCGCGTGGCGGATCGACGGGACGGCGCCCCGAAAGGCCAATGGTGGCATCTTTTCCTGAGCCCCAGGTTGTGCTGTGAATACAGATGATCGCGGGAGTCGGTTTTTTCTTTGCCACATCCGGAACCAGTAGCCAGCCGGTGACCCGGTCATCTGCTTCGGTCTGAAAGCTGACATGATAACGAGTCAGACCATCTTTCTGTTCTACCTGTGTCAGCTTGCTTTCAAGCGGGAGTACTTTAACAGGAAAAGGTCCCAGCAGTTCCAGCCAGCGTCGCTGGATCTCTTTACGTCGTTCGGGCCATGGCTTATCAGGCAGGATTTCGGACAGTCGCGTAATGTTGGCACTCTGGTCGGCTGCCTGGACCGTTTGTTCGCAGTAGAGGAGGAACAGGCAGCAGATGAAGAAACAGATGGTAGCGAAATACCGGGAGACTTTCAGGTTCATGAGCATGCGAGATCCCCTGTTGCAGTCAAATGATGAATGGTTGTCTGAATTCAAGTTTTATTCAGTGTACTGGTTTTAATCGCTGGAAAGAAACCCCTAGGGGAATCGGAGTCCGTACCGAAGAATCCGATATGCTGTCTAAATCACTAAAGGGCTGTTTGAGCATCCGGGTGACTTGATTTGATAAAAGTGCTTGTGGCGTGTGGAGTCATTCCGGACAATCGAAGAGTTGAACACTCTCTGATTTGTAACGGGAAACCAAACTCATGAGAATCTCCTGCTTTTATTATCTGTCTCAACTGGTGATCTTGTTTTATCTGCCACTGTTTCTCTCTGGTTGCGGGCAGAAGCCCGTTGCTTCAGAGGCAGACGCGGCGGCAGAGCTCACTCTGACGCAGGCGTATGAGGTGCTGCAGGGGAAGAGGTACGTCGATCTGACGCATGCCTTTGAGCCGGGGATTCCACACTGGCCCGGCTTTCCCGATGAAACGGTCAAGACCATCTACTGGTATGACCAGCGTCCCGGCACGCTGGGGACCGGGTTTTTTGCGCAGCTGTATTGTCACGTCGGCCAGTGGGGGACGCACGCTGATCCTCCCGCGCACTTTGTCAAAGGGGGCCGCACGCTGGATCAGATCGAGGTCAAAGAAATGATCCTGCCGCTGGTGCTGTTTGACGTGCATGCCGCGGTAGAACAGAATCCCGATTACACGATTAGGATGGACGATGTCCGCCAGTGGGAGGCGAAGTATGGACCGGTTCCCCCCAACGCATTTGCCGTGATGCGGACCGACTGGTCAAAGCGCTGGCCCGATGATGCTGCCATGCACAACAGAGACAAGGCCGGCATCGCTCACTATCCGGGTTGGAGCCGGGAGGTGTTGCAGTACCTCTACGAAGAGCGCGGCATCACCGCTTCGGGTCATGAAACCACCGACACCGATCCCGGCGTCGCAACTTCGCAGGACGACTATTCCCTGGAGACCTACATTCTGAGCCAGAACCATTACCAGATTGAACTGTTAACGAACCTGGGTCAACTGCCCGAATCGGGAGCCCTGGCAGTGGTCACCTTCCCCAAACCCAAAGGTGGCTCAGGCTTCCCGGCCCGCGTGTTTGCGATTCTACCCTGAGAGTGGCAGTAAACCATGTCAGATGCTGCCCTGCCTCTCTGTCAGTCACGGTTTTAAGTTGTGATTGCTGAGGGGCTGCCGCTATAGTGAAGAGCACGGATATTGAATTCACTCCCTGCTGTTTCGTTGGAATCTAAGACGTCATGCGCTCCCCTCTGATATTTCTGTTGATCGCGGTCTGCTGTGTGTTGACCTGCCTGGTTTCTCAGGCTGCCGAGCAACAACCGCCGAATATTGTGTTGATTCTAGCCGATGATCTCGGCTACGGTGACCTGGCCTGTTATGGAAACAAACAGGTCCAGACGCCTCACATCGATCGCCTGGCCGCGGGTGGTTTGAAATTTACCGACTTCCATTCTGCCGGCGCCATGTGCACGCCGACCCGGGCCGCGATGTTGACGGGGCAGTATCAACAGCGATTTGGTACCGAGTTTGAAGGCGCCCTGTCAGGTAAAGCAGATCGCGACATCGGTCTCCCCCATCAGGCACTGACGATGGCCGAGTTGCTGAAACAGCGAGGTTACGCGACCGCCTGTTTCGGGAAGTGGCACCTGGGCTATCAGCCCCCCTGGCTACCCCCCAGTCAGGGTTTTGATGTGTTTCGCGGTCTGGCCTCGGGAGACGGCGATCATCACACTCACATCGATCGTTCGGGCAATGAGGACTGGTGGCACAACAATGCGATCCAGATGGAAAAAGGTTACACCGCCGACCTGTTGAGCCGGTATAGCGTGGAGTTTATCGAAGCCAATCGCGAGCGGCCTTTCTTTCTCTATGTGCCTCATCTGGCGATTCACTTCCCCTGGCAGGGACCAAACGATCCACCGCATCGGCAAGCGGGACAGTCATACCATGCGGATAAATGGGGTATCATTCCCGAGCCGGGAAATGTCAGTCCGCATACGCGGGCGATGATTGAATCGCTGGACCAGAGTCTGGGACAAATTATGGCCGCGCTCCAGCGCCTGCAACTGGAAAAGAACACGCTCGTCATTTTCTCTTCGGATAATGGCGGCTATCTCAACTATGGAAAACAGTTTCAGCACATCTCCAGTAACGGCCCGCTCCGCGGTCAGAAGGGGACGCTATACGAAGGCGGACATCGCGTACCCTGTCTGATGTCCTGGCCGGGCACCATTCACGCCGGCGTCACAGACCAGACCGCGCACTCCATTGATCTGCTCCCGACCTTCGCCAGCATCGCGGGGATACCAGAGGCGAACTACCAGACCGACGGCGTCGATCTCGCATTGCTCTGGCAGGGCGAACAGAAGCTGGCTGACCGCAGTCTGTTCTGGCGGATGGGAAATCGCAGCGCGGTGCGCAGCGGGAAGTGGAAACTGTGTGTGACCAATCAGCGCGGCGAACTATTCAACCTGGAAAGCGATCTGGGCGAACAGCAAAATCTGGCAGCAGAACATCCGGAAATTGTGAATCAACTGAACCAGGCATTAAAGGGATGGGAAACCGATGTCGATACGAGCGCTCAGAAACTTAAACACTAATACCAGCGGCGGACTGCGATTCCCGTTTGCCTCAGCCCTGTTCTGGCTGATGATCTGTCTGCTCAGTATGCCGACTGCGGTACAGACGGCTGAGCAGCAGCGACCGAATATCATTTTCATCATGGCCGATGATCTGGGGTATGGTGATCTGGGTTGCTACGGACAGAAGTTGATTCAGACGCCGCACATCGATCAACTGGCCGCCCAGGGCATGCGATTCACACAGGCTTACGCAGGGGCTTCCGTCTGTACGGCTTCACGGGCCGTCTTGATGACCGGGCTGCATAACGGGCACACGCCCGCGCGGGATAATACTACCCGACTTACCTGCAGGCGGACGATGTGACTGTTGCCGAGGTCCTGAAAAAAGCGGGGTACCGGTGTGGCGGCGTGGGAAAATGGTCGCTCGGCGATGCAGGCACCGTCGGTCGGGCTACGAACCAGGGATTCGATATGTGGTTCGGCTACCTGAACCAGGATCACGCGCATTATTATTTCACCGAGTACCTGGACGACAACGAAGGTCGCCTGGAACTGACGGGGAACCGGGAATCGCGTCAGCAATACAGTCACGATCTGCTGACCGATCGCGCTTTGAAATTCATTCGCACTTCGGCTGAGGAACCCTTCTTCCTGTATGCCGCTTATACCGTCCCCCACTTCTCCGCGAAGGAGGAAGATCCGCACGGGCTGGCAGTCCCTTCGACCGAACCTTACTCCGACCGGGACTGGGATGCCAAATCGAAAAAATATGCCGCGATGATCCATCGGCTGGATCGCGATGTGGGACGAATCATGCGTCTGGTGGATGAGCTCCAGCTACGCGAGCGAACGCTGATTATTTTCACCAGCGATAATGGTGGGCATAAAGGTGTTCCCCAGCGGTTCCGAACGAACGGCCCTTTGCGAGGTTTTAAACGGGATCTCACCGAAGGAGGCATCCGCGTGCCTCTGATTGCCCGCTGGCCCGGCGTGATTCCTGCAGACACAGTTAATGAGGAAGTCATCGCCTTCCAGGATATGCTGCCCACATTTACGGAACTGGCGGTTGCCCCGGTTCCTAAAGAACTCGACGGCGTCTCCCTCGTGCAGACGCTTCAGGGAAAACCGCTGCCTGAGAAACATGACTTTCTGTACTGGGACTACGGTCATTGCCGAGCCCGCTACGATCAGGCGGTGCGCTGGAAAGACTGGAAAGGAATTCGCCACGGCCAGCAGGCAGCGATTGCGCTCTATGATTTGAAACAGGATCTGGGAGAGACCACAGACGTCGCGAAACAACATCCCGAAGTCGTGCAGCGGATCGCACAGATCATGAAGACCGCTGCGGTCCCCAGCGAGCGGTATCCCATCGGCACCCGCTACCGGGGCAAAGCGCTGTGGCAGCCGTAAGCGCAAGCATACAAAAGAGTGACAGCAGGTAGGCTTAAGTCCGCGTTGTCAGCCAACATTTTCCAGTGGCGGTTCCCCCAGTTGCCAAAGTATTTTTATTTCTGGAGCGAGGTCATTGGGAATCTCTTCGGCAACGTCAGCGGGCAATTCAATGTTTGCTGTTGCGGGGCTGGAGAGAACGAGGGATCCGGTAGCCGCCCCTGCAGCGGTCAGGGCGGTCCCAAACGAATTCCCAAAATTCGAATTGGATCTCAGGAAAATGCCGTCATGAAAACGGACGCGACGCCCTTTGCCCTCCGGATAACGTACACATGCACCTACCTCGAACGAGAGCCGTTTTCCCTGAAGTTTTTCGGGAATCGGAATGGCAATTCGAGCGAAGCCAAATCCGGCAGGCGGACATTCGACCTCAAATGTAATGGCATCAAAATTGGCACGAGTCAGAAAGAAACCTCGCGCGGGCCGCAAGGCAATTTGCCCCATACATGGTTGGTCCCTCTGCGTTTGAAAATACGCATCCATGAACGCGAGGCCGTCATGGGGAGTTACGAGAAACGCAAAACAGAAGTCATCACGATTGAAATACGTTCCCGTCAGTTGACGCAAATAATCGTGTTCCAGGTCCGCACGAAAGTGCAGCTTGAGAATCACCCCCAGCATCAGCATTGCACTGACAAAGCCGCCGATACGAATTCCCCATGTCACAGCATCAGGGCGATCGGCCATCCAGGCGAAAGCAGCAGCGATACCGCTCACGATCATCAGTAACGCACACACGGCTTTGGTGGATTCACCCATAATTTGCTGCTGGTTATTTCATTCTTGATTGAAGGATTTCTTTTGATCCGCTCAACACAACAGACAGATCACGAATGCTGCGTTGATTTCAATTCGATCATATCAAGAATGACATTATAACCAAATAGATAACACGAACCCCAAAAGATAGATCAATCCGAAAGCGATCAATACATAAACGACAGACTGCTTTTCCATTTGCTTTAATACTGGCAGGGACAATAACACACCCGCCACAAAGTAGACTCCAAAAAGGAACATATACCCGGAACCTTCGCCTCTCACTAGCACACCAGGAATAATGAAGAACAGGAGTGGAAAAGGAGAATAGCAGAGAAAAGCAGAATTTTGATTCAGAAATCGTTTTGGATAGCGTTCAAAAATGAAATACAAAATCCACCCCGGCAAGATGAGCATTGCCGGAAGAAAACCAATTATATAGGGGTCATCTCGACGAAACGAGATATTGAAAAACAGAATCACAGTGAGCGTATTCACAAACATCGTGAACCCCAAAATCGCGACCGTCTTTTTCGCTATCTGAAAAATAAAATTCATCCTTCATTTCAGAGCGTTAAAACAACGGGATGAGTCGAGACACACAGTGCACGTTCATAGATCGCAGTGTCCATCACGGTTTATACCGCGACTCTCATCATCGGCTCAGTCAGATTCCACCAGCGCGGCGTCGTTGCGGGTGCGGTAGAGAAAGGCGTCGGACGTCAGCAGGGAGACGATGAGTGCATTCATGCTGCCGCCGTTCTCTTTGTAGGCGCGATGGGCTGCCTGCAGCACCGGGGCATCGTTCAATGTTTCGTTGCGACCCATCCAGAAGCGGAATGCATGGCGGACAAAGACCTGCTCGGCCCGCTCGCTCTCGGCAATTTTTTCGATGAGCTCGAGCGCGTTGGCGACTTTGCCATCCAGTTTGGGGTCGCCGGAATCGATGATTGCGCCGGTGGTGTCGACCGGTTTTTCCAGTTCGGTCTCGCGATACAGGCCGGCGTGATTATACATCTCGAAGGGCAGGCCCAGCGGATCCATCTTTTTGTGGCAGGTCCAGCAGTATTCTTCGCGAGTCACCCGCATCCGTTCGCGAAGTGTATGTTCCGGTTCATCGGGCAGCATGGCATCGACGGTGATCGGCACATCGGGAATGCCGCCACCCAGTAATCGTTCGCGAATCCAGCGGCCGCGACGAATGGCGTGATTGTCCATCGCGTCGGAATGCGAAACAAGCCAGCTGGGATGCGTCAGGATGCCCAGACGCTGATCTTCAGGTATTTTTGCCAGGATTCGCTCTGGTTCCATCGAGCCTGTACCAAAACTGCGACGACTGACGCGGGCAAAGATCTCCGGTCCTGTGAGCTTCGTCGGTGTGACTTTATGGTTGACCTGCGCGGCTTTTCGCTTGTCGGCCTTGCTGGGTTCCTTTCCGGTTTTGGCCGCTTCTTTGGCAGCCTGTTCCTGAGCCGCTTTGCGGGCCGCGAGCTCTTCCTTGCGGGTTCGTCGCTCACCGAAATAGATTTCATCTGCTTTGGTCGCGACGACCTGGTTGGTTGTCAACAGACGCTGGAAGACATCGCGATCGTCTTTCAGGATCAGTTCGATCAGACGATCTGTACTGGCCGTTGAATCGAACATGGCCCGATAATGAGCCTGGCCCCGGTTACTCACCCCTGTGTCCGCGAGTGCTTTCGCATCCTTACAGATGTAACCGCCCAGATCGTAGTCAAAGTAATCGCGGAAGAAACGCAGGACTCGCGGTTTGCGGACAGTGTCGTCGGCCAGCATCCGTTCGACTTCGCGTTTCACGTCTGCGCGTGTCCGCATGCGACCTTCGACAATCGCGGCACGCAGTTCTGCGTCTGGTTTGATGTAGCGCAAGGCATGATTGACGGCCAGTCCCAGTTCCCAGTCCTGCAGCATGACGCGGCCGTACTGATCGGGTTGACCGGCGGCGGCCAGTTCGGGGCGGAAGAGTGCATCGCGATCGAGAAACAAAGCTGACAACCCCAGGACGACGCCGTCTTTCTTACCGAGTTTGTCGATCGACTGTTTCACGATGGTCAGGTACTGATCTGACTCTTTCGGAGTCGGCGGGCGGAAGGTCAGCATTTCGAACAGATAACTGATAGCGGCCTGCAGGCTGGCATCGGTGGTACCTTCCTGCTCCATCAGGTCATAAACGGGTGTCAGCGGTCGCATGACTTTCGTGCTGTAAACGATACTCGTCGGCAGCCCGCGAATATCCCCATTCCATTTTTTCATGACGGGACGCGGATCATCGCTGATCTGGTACGGCTTGGCGATACTCAACGGACCGTATGCCATATACCGCAAAATATCCGCCGCCATACTCAGGATCTGTGTCGCTTCCGCACTGTTGACGGTGTAGAAGTCGGGATAGTTTTCCAGCCCGTGTGTGCGAGCTGACGACAGAATGGCGGGGACGCTCTTGACTGCGGTCGCATACGCCACCGTTCCGCCTTGCCATTTGATAATGCGATCGACTCCGAAATAGAGTTTGAGTTCGCCGCCGTGATTGGTGGGAACGTCATCGCCGTGCGTCCGCAGTCCCGGCTTGTTCGGATCGTATTCGGGCTCTTTGTTGATCAGTTCATTCAGACGCGTCATATGCTCTTGAGGCGTTAACCGCCAGAGTCGTGCCGGGGACGCAGTCGGAACGAGTTTGATATTTTTCGGCAGCGGGCCAAAGAGTAGCTCATGGTCGACATAGTTGGCTTTGTTCGGATCCAGGTGGTCGTGGAAGCCCCCCTTGTCCTTCATCGCATTTGTCAGTTCGCCGACAATCCAGTCCGAGAACTGCAGCCGTTCGATGACTTCCGGCTGAGTCATGTCCCGCGGCGGCATCTCTTTCAGCGTGACCTGTGCCCAGACACTCCGCCAGGTCGCCGCGTTGACTTCATCTACGGGACCGAGATCGTGCAGCGAAAGATTCCCTTCCGGATCGGTCGCGCCGTGACAGTCGACGCAGTGGGTCTTCAGGAAGGTTTTCGCAAAACTCTGGTAGTCTTTGGAAACCTTCTGCCCGGGCGTGTACGTCTCTCCCTGAGTGACAGCGAGCAGACTTAACAGTACTGAAAGAGCGGCGACGAGACGAAACCCGATCATGCCAGCAGTTCCTGCAGCGGGCCGGAACCGGAATCAAACTTGCGGGCCAGCTTCTCATTCATGTTGAAGTGCTCACAGGGAACGCCGGCGGCTTCCAGCAGGGTTGCGTACAACGAGTTGATCGGCCGTTTGCCGTCCAGCTGGGTGAAGCAGCCGGTCTTGAAGGCACCGTCGAAATTGCCCAGCAGCATCACCGGCCAGTTGGCACCGCTGGTGTGCTGTTTGTCGGCGTTGTTGCTGGTGTAAACGATGAGTGTGTGATCCATCATCGTGCCACTCCCCTCGGGGATCGATTCGAGGGCTTCGATGATCCGCACCAGCATGCGGCTGTTGTATTGACGAATCTTAATCCAGATCGGATTGCCCGGCTGTTCCATGTGGCCCAGGTTGTGGCCCTGCTGTTCAATGCCCAGCCCTTTCCAGGCACCAAAGATTTCGCCGCGGCCCGAGCCGATGGTCAGCGTGTTGGTGATGCCTGACGTGAGGGACGAAATACCCAGATCCAGCAGTACATCGTGCCAGTCGGTTTCATGCTCGGGACTGGTATAACGACCGTCGACTTTGGGTGCGAATTTGCTCAAGTGACCAGCAACCGAATCGAGACGATCACGCAGACCATTGACTTCTTTGAAGCCGTCAACGAACTGACCGTACCGCTGCTGGTCGGCGGTGGGCAGTGCATTGCCTTTCGCGGCGGCCAGCTGTTCGATCTGATTGAAGACATTGGAGCGTGCTTCGTGCTGACGTCGAATGTCGCCGGTAGAGATGCCGCCATACAGCATCTGATACAGGTGATTCGGATTGGAGTGCATGAAGATCGGCTGACCGGCGCCACTGGCTGACAATGTTGCGATGGTCGGCTTGGTCCGCATGTTCTCGATGGAGTCCATGCCGATACAGAGATGCGGCAGCAGTGTCTGCGGCAGGATTTTGCTCAACTCGTAATCGATGGTCGAGGCACTCGGCGGGACGCCGTCACTTCCGCGGTAGCCACCCAGCGCGCCGAAGAAGGCGCTGTGCGAAGGACTGGTGTGAATGCCGTGCAGACCGTTGATGATGTGCATACGATCTTTGTATGGTTCCAGCGGGCTGATGGGTTCAGGGAGTTTGACCTTCGCCAGTGAGCCGCTGCGTTTCATGCCTTCGGGAATACAGGTCGCCGGATCGAATCCCTGGTTCTGCATGAAGAAGACAATCCGCTTGGGCGTGTCTTTACTGGTCGGCATGGCGAGCAGACGTTCGGGCAGGAGGGGCAGTCCAAAGGCGGCGCCGGCACCGGCGGCCAGGGTTTGCATCATTTGTCTACGATTGAGCATAGTCGATCTTTCAGAAAACAATCCGGTGGTTCAGCTGTGATCTCGACGCGTTGCGGGAGTGAGGCTCTCCATCCTTTCGAGCTGCGAAACGCGTTTTTACGGATCAGATGGTCGAGGCAGGCAGTCTGGAATAGTATCGGCTGGTTGCATCAGGCGTGTTGAATCGGAAACGCCTCACGCATCAACGATATTTTAACTGATTTTCGTGCGACTTCAAGCTTTATCCGGAGGAGAACCGGTCTGAGCCACTTTGAGTATCTCACCAGAATGATTTCTATAACATCAACATATAAAACAGGTTACAGGATCAATAAAAACTTCGGGTTGGGATCTTTCATATCTCCTCGTTTCTGTCAGTCTTGATTCAGGCTCGAAGTAAACAGGATCTGACCTGCCCGACTTCAATCGACAATCCGAAAGCGGGCCAGTTCTGCGTCTTGATCGCAGACGACGTAGAGATACTTTGACTCCCGATCCAGGGTGACTCCCTCGGCTTTGCGAATCGTTTTTCCTGCAGCCTCGAAGGGGAAACGCTGGGTGACTCTGCCGTTGTGCCGATCGTAGATGAAGACCTGACTGGCCTGGTCGCTGACAATCCAGCAGAGATCACGCACGCGGTCGTAACAGATGCCCGAGAAATCGATGGCTTCAGCATCGAGTTCCTCGTCGACGAATCCCCGGCTTTCGTTCAGGTGATCGACGGTGACGATGCGCTCGAGATCGTCGCTGACGGCGATCAGCAGCCCCGGATCGGCTTCCTTGAGCAGCAGGATTTCGGAACGCGTAGAGTCATGCGTAATGCCTTCCAGTCCATTGTTGTCGGCCTCTTCGAAACAGAGGGAGACGGCAGCGAAGCCCTGCATGTCCTTCAGCCGGCGGTCTGCGATTTCCTTTCCCGTGGCGGGATCGTACTTCAGGATCTTGCCGGCATCTTCATCGACGACCAGGATATGCCCCCGTGAATCGAAGGTGATGCCCTCGAGACCTTTGTTGTCCACCTCCCGCATCGAGAGGATCTGACCGTTGGTGTCGAGCTGAAAGAGTTTCCTCGATTGATCACAGACGGTCCAGAGCGTCCCTTCCGGATCGATGGTGAGCCCCGATGGTTCGCGGAGTCCGAGTGCTTTGTTTTTGATCGAACAGGCAGCTTCGAATTGCAGCGAAGCAATGGACATGGATGAGTCTTTCCGGGTGGGGATGAAAGAGGATTTTTGAGTCTCAGCGTGGTTCCCCGTACTGTAATCGATCACCTGGGGGCTGTAGACATCTTTTTTTCTTTAATCAGGAATAATTTTCATTCCATGCGTGATATCTGATCTGCTTCTACGCCTGTTAACTGTACGAGAAAATGAAACTGCTCTATTTTACCAGATTAATCCCGAGGCACCCGCATGTCAGACGTAAACGAAATCCAGGGTGGAATTGACGACGAAATCGACACCGCCCTGACATCTATTTTGACGATCTTAGCAGCCATTACCACAGCAGGCATTGGTATTATCGTTGGTGCCTTTGTGGGGTTTTATGGTCTCATCTATTTCTGCCACTTCCTGGGAGGCGGTCTCGGGGAGGCTGACTGGGTGCTCATTATTTTCACCGTTCCCGCAGGCATGCTGGGAGGGGCGATCCTGGGCGGCTCGCTGCCTTTCTTGTTTCTGATGGAGTGGAAATAACCGTTCGCGCGACATCTGGATGAATTCCGCCAGGTCGCGTTTTTTAATGTGTACGTTGCATAATAAAGACGTTTCAACCGGGGCCAATGCCCTGTGGCTAATGGGTCTGTTTTGTGGTCGAAATACTCTAAGCAGTTTGCAATAAACGCGATCTGGAACCAGACCTGTCACTCCTGTTTTCCTTCACAGAGAATTGCTATTTCTTTCTCGTTGGTAGCCTCTACACTATCTATAAGTCAGATAATTTCTCGTATGGTTCTCAATGATTCATAGCAGCTGTTTGTGTTGTGGATGTCAGGAAGAGTTTTATGCATTTTACTTCTCAACTTACCGTGCTGATTGTCGTGCTGGCCGTGGGTCAAACGTGCCTGGCTGAAAACTATCCTCAGTTCCGCGGTGCGAATTCCAATGCGGTCTCTGCGAAACCGCTGCCCGTCAACTGGTCGGATGCTGAAGGAGAACAAACCAATATTCGCTGGAAGAAGCCCCTTGAGGGTGAAGGCTGGTCGCAGCCGATTGTCTGGGAGAACCGCGTTTACATGACGGCTGCGGTGCCTGCCAATCCCGCCAAGAAAAACATTGCCCGACCGGAATCCAATAGAGGTGGCTACGGCCGCGATCGTAACGACCTGGTCAACGTGCTGTTTCAATACCAGGTTGTCTGTCTGGATGCCGCTACCGGCGAGCAGATCTGGAAGAAAACGGTGAAAGAAGGCAAGCCACCGATGCCGCGGCACAGCACCAACACCTATGCCACGGAAACGCCGGTCACTGATGGGAAACGCATTTACGCGTACTTCGGCATGAACGGCGTGTATTGTCTCGACCTGAAAGGCGACGTGTTGTGGCAGAAAGACCTGGGTGTGTATGAGATGCGGGCCGGCTGGGGCACATCGAGCTCACCGGTGATGTTCGAAGACCGGCTGTTCATTCAGGTTGATAACCAGGAGCAGTCGTTCCTCGTCGCCCTGGATACGAAAACCGGAGACGAAATCTGGAAGGTCAACCGCGAGGAAAAATCGCAATACAGCAGTCCCATGATCTGGAAGAATTCATTGCGGAATGAACTGATTGTGGGGGGCACGGTCTATCGCTCCTACGATCCGGCAACCGGAAAGTTGCTCTGGACGCTGGATATGAATAAAGGGCGTTCGTCGGCGACCCCCGTTGCGGTGGGCGATCGACTGATCATCGGGAACGAACTGCGCAATCGGGGCGGCGATGATGACGGCGGCGGACGGCTCTACTCTGTCAAACCGGGTGGCACGGGCGATATCACTCCGCCGGGCGACGGCAAACAGGGCGCGTTCGTGGAGTGGCGGATGGACGGCTCGGGCATTCAAATGGCGTCGCCGACTTATTTGGCTGGCAACCTGTATTTCTTCGAACGCCGTCGGGGCATCATTCGTTGTGTCGATATGGAAACGGGGCGACTGGAATACGAGAGCCGCGTCCCGGGTGCCCGCGCGTTCTGGGCGTCGCCCTGGACCGACGGCAAACACCTGTTCGCGCTGGATTCCAATGGCAACACGCATGTTATCGCGGCTGGTGACGAACTGCAGGTGGTGGCCGTGAATAAGCTCGACCAGCAAGCCTGGGGTACGCCCGCGATTGCCGACGGCAGCATCTTTATCCGCACGGTCGACAACCTGTATCGGATTGATGCGGGGCGGTAAACGGGTGCCAGGTCGCCCGCTGCAAACCAGCGGAGAATCGTGTAGTGCCCGATTCTCGTTCCATTGACGTGAATCCGCCGCGTCTGTTCAGCTGAAAATGGATTTCCAGTGGCGCTCTGTTTCTCACCACGCAAAATCTGGCCGGGCAAGTAGAAAACATTCGCCGTCTCTGATAAAATCCGGGCCACGTGCGAAATGAATAGCGCTATCCGTCGGGTCTTTATCATATCAACAGGAAAGTACGAGCGGTGAATATAGCTCACGCGATTTTTGGCTTCTGGTTCACCTATGTCGTCGGCGTCTGGATTTGCTGGGGGCTGTACGGCTCCCGGTTCGGCAGAGCCACCGGGGCGTTGCAGGGCAACAACTGGATGGCCGCCATCGGGGTTGGCATCTCCTACCTGCTGGTAGCCTGGCTGCTGGTGCGGTACGTCGCCTTGCCGATTTTGAAACAGAAAGGCATCGACGACGGAGATTTCACGCCGAAAGGGAACCGGATCGGACGGATCGCCGGTCTGTTCGTTGCCAGTGGCGCGGTGACTCTTTCCTATGCTTTGAAGTACTGTCCCAGCGGACACGGCCAGGTGATGCCGCTTGTGTTCTGCGGGGTTCCCCTGGTGAGTATCCTCTACGCGCTCATCACGAAGCCGCCGACAAAGGAGAGCTGGCCGGTGAAATACAAGGCGCTCTTCGCGATCGGTTTTGTTCTGCTGCTGGTCTTCGGCTGGCACATGATCGGTCTTAAAGAAATCGCCGCCACAGGACATCACGGGTCCGCGGAGCCGAACCAGGCCTGGAAAATCGCAACCGCCTGGACGGTCCTCAGCTGGGGACTTTACGTCGCTCTGATCCATTCCGGCAGCGTGGCGATGAAAGGCCAGAACAAGCTGTGCAAGAGCCTGCGAGCGCTCACGCATGTCGGCGAAGGCTACTTCCTGGTTGCCGTGGTGGCCCTGGGAATCTATGTGCTGTTTCTGAGCGGTGCGCCGGTCAGCGAGCAGTTTTCTGTGGACGGCTGTGTGAAAGCCCTTATCGCGGGGCTGTTCGGCGTCGGCGGTAACCTGTGTATCATCCTGGCGATCAACCGCCTGGGGCCCACCGGACCGCTGACCGTGCCTCCGCTGGTCTTCTCGGGAACGCCCGCCGTCAACACGCTCGTCTTTCTGATGCCGATTTTCTCCGCCAACAACTGGTCGGCCCCGGAAGGTTTCCCACTCGGTCAGCTGATCACCACGATTCTGATCGGAGCCTGCGGCGTAGTTCTGGTGACCCGTTTCAAGCCCCGGCCCCCCGCCCCCGCTGCAGTTGATTGGTTGAGTGATTTGATTCACTAGCTGAAAGTGGCGACGGGGGTTGATCCCGGTGCTGTCTGCGGTTCTACGCGTCCACCTGCTACAAAATGTTGAAGAAAAGCCGGGTTAATTATGTCTGAAAAAAAGTTTCAGCTTATACAACATGAGGGATGTGAGGGGTCCGCGTATCTGAGACTGTTAGATTTTCCAGCAGAGATTCCCCCCGGAGAAATTACTGCCCCCAACTCAATATTGATTCATGAATTGATTGAAAATTATGATGGGCCGAGTCTTATTTTAGACTTCAATGCCGCAGGACGAGCTATCGGGATCGAAATTTTATATCCCGAAAAAGATGATGATTGAACATGGTCGGCGGATCAGTGTTATATTTCTAACGTCTTGCAGAATCGCTGATTCGACATGACTCCTTGTATTACCAAGCGAATTCGCTGTCCCTTTTAATATCTTCTCAGATCAGGCTACTGACATGAAAATGACACTCGAAGCATATCTCAGAGCAGGATTGTCAGGCTTCCCGAAAGATGGCATTGAAGGAGTAGCCAGCGAATGGATGCCTGTTGCTGAACTTAGCGTATCGCACGGTTGTTTATGGGCCGGTGATCCCTGCGTATGCGACGGTGAAGATGGCTGTATGATCGATGTACCCAACGGACACTATATCGTGGAAGCACAAGGCTGCGACTTTGACGGAATTCGAATTATCGGGCGTGCTCGTGCCCGCCTGAGCTCTGCTTCTGATGTATCAGTGGGTGAAGAAATCGGTATCACCGGAACGGATAGTGCTATGATCGCAATTTGCGATATGGGTGCAGTCGACGCTGTTGTCGCCGGTGATGATGCAGGTTTTCAAAACGTCATCGACGGATATGATTTTCAGCGTTTCGGTATGATTCAGTTTGAAATGAATGGCCAGATCAGAATTCCGTATGTCAACTCGGGATTCGGCGATGGTTCAGGACCGATGTTTCGACTCATGGCGGGCGATGATTGCGTTGGTATCGAACTCGATTTTATTTGCCAGGAACTAGACCAATAATGTGTGAAAAGAAAACAGGTGAGAGCAGGCGCTTTGGTTAAAAGGAGCTATACGTCGTTACCATGAGCAGGCAAATGAAGCTATTCCATATTCACACATTGTACGACGGACCTCAAAATGTTCATCCGCAATGGCTGACTGGAGTTCTTGGCAAAGTAATTTGCCCGGAATGCTATTCACCAATGCAAGGGACAGAGGCGCTGGATATTCCTGTCGAGGGACGACTGGAGGATGTGCCACTGAATGTTGCGATTCCCATTGCACTCGGGTTGATCCGACTGGATTTACTAAGTGCATTGGGTGAGGACGAATTTCGTGAGTATTTTTTTGTAGGTAATGTCGTTGATTCCGATGGCAAGGTGATCGAAGATTTCTTTACATTCGCAGGGAAATCGCAACTGATCATTCGTGGTGGCCCGAATTCTTCTCATCGGAAATGCGGATCGTGTGGGCGACAACTGTATCATCCGATTGGAAAGCGATATGTACTGAAATCGTCGTTGGATGGCAGGCCTTTTTATGAAAGCCAACTCAACCAGATCATAGCAAGCGAAGATGCTGCGAGTCGGGTCATGGGGGAAGCGTGGGACTTCCTGAAAATAACACCTCTGTCAGTTTTGGACAAAGCTCAAGATGACAGGGATGATTAGGTTGTCTTGGCTGTCTTTCATTTCTGTATCAGGGCCTTCGCAGTCTACGCCAGTATGAAGGGGGGATGAACTAAGGAGTTGAGCCTGCTCCCTCGTTTGATCTTTGCTAAAGTACAAACCCAAACAAATCTTTCATTACCTGTGTCTGCATGGCCTCTAATTCTTCATCGTCCCAGCCATAATAGCCAGTAAATAATCCGACACACGCTATCCGAATCAAATCGTCAAAACTATTGAGACAGCGTTCCAGCCTGTGCGGATAATGTCGTGCGAGATAACAATCCCCGCTTTCGATGTTTAAAGCAAACCGGTTTTCAGGACCCCCGGCGTTGGCAATGAGGATGTATTCATTCAAGTTCTCGGTCAGCTTGTCTGCGAACCAAAGTTCGGTTGCCAATGAAATCTGGGATGGTGCAAGAATTTCGATATAATCGAACGAAACAGGGCCAAACTCGAGGAGAAATGTCCGAAGCGAATCGGGGAATTTCATTCCCATTGCCAGTTCCTGGTTCTCCAGATCCAGATTCGTACAGGGGCCTGGCAAAGGCACATCAAATGATTTCAGGAAATCGCTTAAATGTTTATTCCATCCGTTGTCTCCAATTTTTTCAAACGGTGGAAAGAGTTCTTCCGGACTAGTAGGTTTTGAGATCGACATGACGCTCCGGTTTCCAGAAGGGATTGAATGAAATCGTAAAATAATTCATGTTTGGGGCATGTGCAACGTATTGCGTTCGAAAGATCGAATCGTTTCTCAATCAGTAAACAAAATCCATTGGATTCGGATTTCGAACCCCGCTAAGCATCTATTGTGACCTGAATCGCATTCGAAACGCACTCAACTTGCACGTCTACTCAGTCGAACTTTCTCTTGATAAAAGAATTGAAGTTCGATTTAAGATTATTAAATTTGAAATAACGGGCCGTCGCGCGTTTTAAAAATTCCCTGCAGGTGAAGAACAAGACAGGCATGTAACATGAAACTACCAAAATTCTGGAAAGACACAGGTTCGTACAACGACACAGCTATTCAATTATCAATCTTCGCATGCATCTTAGCGTGTACTTACTTTGGACTTGCCTACGATATGCATTGGCTCTTACTGAGTTCCATTATTATCGGGCCGGTCATGGGTTTTGTGACAGGCTTTGGTCTCATCCTGTTTCTGTGTACTTACTGTGCTGTTGACGACAAAGATTCCTGAGACCTTTATTGCCTCTTTTTTATCATAAGGGCTCCGCGATGGCATTTGAATTAAGCGTTTGTTGCGGTCAAACAGTTCCGGACAACCTGCGGGAACTATGGCCAGCGCTCCTGATACCACATGGCATCGATTGCGAAATATATCCAGACTTCTCCCCAGAAGTCTGGAGCGGTGGTTTCCTGCCATTCAAGGTGATTTCGATGCCTGCTGAATTGATTGATGCGGCTTTGTTGTCACCTGCCATTTCTGGCTTTGAAGTTGATATCGAAGGGCAGCACATTTTTTTTCGCTCAGCCATGGGACGAACTGCTACCGAGTTCGCTCTGTTATGTCTTTGTGCCGCAGAACTTGCCATCCATACTGATGGCGAATACCACGATCCCCAGGCTGGAGAAACTTATCATGGTGATGCGGTTCGAGATGCAGCACTCTCTGAGATCAAGGACGCACTTGAGTATGAAGGTATCGTCTCAAGAACTCAGTATCCATTTGAAGGCTGGGATTAGATGAACTCTTCGAGGAAATGGATGATCCCTATGAGGATGAAGAGTAATTAGAGGCGGGTTTGGGGCCTACTCTTTTTCTTCCCAGATTTATTGTGTTTTACCAAGAGAGCATAAATTGTGGATAAACCATCGCCAGATCAAAGACCCACAGAATTGGCAGAGAGACTCACTCCTCCTTGTGAATATGATTGTGAAACTGGAATGATAGAGTTTTGGTCTGGAGTGACGACTCTTTCGAGAGATGAAAAATCGAGATCTGGAATTGGGAAAATATTATTTGAGATAGCTCCAAAACCAGATGTGATTTTTGAATTTGAATGCGATGAAAAACGCAGTCCGGCTGATTTAATAAACAGTATGTTTAACACCGATGCATCCGGGATATATGAAATGTCCTGTGGTCAACCTGTCGGTGTCGTTACTGTGAATGTGACTAATGTCAATAATAATAAGACGGGATCATCTTTTTCAGGACATGTCGTTGATCATATAGATCCTGATCCGCTCTTCGATTCAATAAAGTATTTGGTAATTAATGGCCCAGACTTAAACGGGAAAGTCATTCAAGGCAGTGACTCTATCTATATGGGAAGGACTGAAACCAATATTGATGGTTTTGAGATTGTGATCGATCAGATCAAAGAAAAGAAGAAAAATGTTCGAACCCCATTTGTCTTTACACACGTCATCGAAGTTAGATTTAGCAAGAGTATTTCTAATCCAAAAATTGATTTGATTGGCTCCATTCTACATAAAACTCTTTCATTTATGTGTGGCCGGTGGGTGGGGTTAATTGGTCCGTGGGGTTATTCAGAAACAGGATGTTTAAATCGAGTTTTCCCCCAAGTGACTATGACCAGCATGAATCCACCAGGATTATCCTGGTATTATTCTATGGTAAAGGGAACGTTTGAGGAGCTGTTTCGCTGTTTGTATAAGGCGTACAACGAACCAAAGAGATATGAAGTTTTAACTACTGGAATTGGTTGGTACGTTGAAGCTGAACAAAGTGCTGGTCTGATTGAGGGATCGATAGTATTACAGCAAGTGGCGTTAGAGACACTAGCGTGGTTTGAAGTAGTAGAACAACGCGGACTATGTAGTGTGAATGGATTCAAGTCATTACCTGCATCAGACAAAATTAGACTATTGTTATCACTCTATTCAATTCCAACGGGCCTGCCAGCAAAGAGTACTGAGCTAATCGCATATGCTAAAGAATTTAATCTGGACGATTTAATTTGTGTGCTTGTGGATGTTCGAAATGCTCTAGTTCATGGAATGCCTAAAAAAGTAGAAAAACTGCTTTCTAGGTCTACAGGCTCGGATGAACGAGTTGATTTATGGTATCAGGTAAATGGTTTGCTGTCTCAAGCCATTCTTGCAACCGCTGGTTATCAAGGAAAGGTAATCTGCCGCAGTCTTGACGTAGAATTCATACATTCTGCAATTAAAGATGTTCCTTGGAAGAGGGACTAATCATAAAGAACTTAAAGGTCAATTTGTGAGACACCTTTAATGCGGCTCGAACCACTTGGGTTAAGAAAGTTTTAGAAAATCACTAATAATGGCGATAGTTGGCGATAAAAAACATATTGCGTTTGAAATCGGTTCCTACTGGGCCGACTCAATTCAACAACAGCACATAACAATCTGGATAGGAAATAAACCGATCAATCCTATAGATGACGTCGTTTATTTACCAACCTTTTATACAATGCTGAAGAAAGAGATTGACCGAATTGAAACTAACGAATTCATTCGTCTTGATTGTAATGGATTACAGCCAGACGAAATCTTCAATCGGCTTGAGAATGAAGCCTCTACCATGTTTCAAGTTCTTAACTATGACTCAACTACTTGCGCTGCTATTTGCTATTTTCTAAAATATGATTCAAAAAGTACTATTTTGTTTAAGTATTGGGATGACCGACATAAACCATCTGAGGAAATTGGTCGTGTTTATAGTGTTGATATTTCAAAAGATACGCTCTTGAAAGTCATGAAAGAAGCTTTGGGGAAATTGTCTGATGTGTGGGTGTAATGTTAGAAGGTGTAATAAAACGACTGTCGGGCTAAAGAAAAAAGGGGTTAGACCCTTATGCCCTCTGTCAGGCTCGTTGGTCTCGCCCAGCACATAGAAGCAGAGTGAAATGATAGACCATATTCTTAAGCAACTAGAAGATATTGAAGTCCGTTTTGAAATAATTGAAGAGGACGATGATGAATTTGACGACGATTTATGTCGTATCCCTGAAATGTCGGAAGAAGAATACTTGGAATTTTTGGAAGCAAGAGGACAAACTGAATTCGGAAAAGTCTGGAGAGTTTATCGGGGACTGATGTTCGAACTCGTAGACGAATATTTGAATGCCCAGCACAAGCAACGAGAAGAGATTCGACAAAAAATTTGGAGTATGGATAATGTACAGTCTTATATTTTTTGTCTTTGTGACGAGCAATCCTGGCTGATTCGTGATAGCTCTGATGAACCACTCCTTCGTCGTCTCATTTCGTTTATTTCAATCGCAGATTCAGGTTATGACCTACCCACGCAGTTACTTTTAACAGATCTATATGAGCAGGCGACACGCGTTGCTCAAATAGATATAGAGCCTCTACTGTCAGCGATTGCTAATATCTCCTCGGATCAAACAGAGCATATATCAGAGGGCGTTTCAACACAGAAATTTCTGAAGGACTTTCAACCATTTGATAGAAGTCATTTGCTAGATGAAGAACAATAAGGAGATATGGATTACAGAGCAGATAAAAGTTGCTATCAATCCAAACCTCACCTGTTGAGTTCACATCCCAAAATTCCCCCACAAAATCCGCACCCATCCCAAAAACAGGTGGAGAGATCTGGATGATCTGATACGATAGAGGGACTGATTCTCGCCTCGCTTGTTCCCACCACAGGAGTCTTCCCTATGTCCGCTGCGAACCTGCCGCACCCTTTGTCTGAATCGCTCTCCCGCCGTGATCTGTTGAAACTGGGAGCCGCCGCCCTGGCGGGGACCGCGGGACTCAACTGGTTGAATCCGGGGCAGGCTGCCGCCGGGACGAAACGACCGCAGGTCGCTGCCATTTATACGCAGTGCTTTTACTGCTCGCACGCCTATCACATTCTGCATCCGTTCCTGGGACCTTACCTGTTTAATGGAAAACTGCTGGAGCCGCAGTGCGATGTGATTTCCTTCTACGGCGATCAGTTTACCGACCGCGATCTCTCCCGCGGCATCGCGAAGCAGTTCGACATTCCCATTTACAAAACGATCCCTGAAGCGCTCTGTAACGGCGGCGATGAACTGGCGGTTGACGCCGTCCTGTCGATTGGCGAGCACGGCGACTATCCCGATACGAAGTATGGGCAGACCAAGTATCCCCGCAAGCGGTTCTTTGATGCGATCGTCAAGGTTATGGAACAGTCCGACCGCTTTGTGCCGGTCTTCAGCGACAAGCATTTTTCCTACCGCTGGGACTGGGCCCGCGAAATGTATGACACCTCGCGGAAGTACGGCTTCCCGATGATGGTCGGCAGTTCGGTGCCCCTCGCGGAGCGCACGATTCCGCTGGAGCTGCCTTACGGCACCGAGATCGAAGACGCCGTCTCCATTCACGGCGGGCCGATCGAGAAGTACGACATCCACGGCCTGGAAGTGCTGCAGTCGATGGTCGAGTTCCGCAAAGGGGGTGAGACCGGCATTTCGAGCGTGCAGTTCCTCAAGGGGGACGACCTGATCAAAGCGGGTAAGGAAGGCCGCTGGTCGATGAAGCTGGCCGAAGCCGCGATGCAGGCTGAGCTGGGCGATACAAAGCGGGGGCTGTTCGATCCGATCGGCAGTGAGGGGACGCGCGAACCGCATGGGATTCTGCTGGAGTACAAAGACGGCTTCCGGGCCACGATGCTGCGGATTGGCTCCAACGGGGTTCGCTGGAACTTCGCCTGTTCGATCAAAGGGGAGCCGGCGCCGAAAGCGACGACCTTCTTCCCCGGTCCCTGGGGCAACCGCAATCTGTTCCGCGCCTTCTCGCACGCGATTCAATATCTGTTCGTGAACAAGGAGGAACCTTATCCCTGTGAGCGGACCCTGCTGATGACGGGTGCCCTGGATGCCGCCATGCATTCCTGCTTTGAAAAGGGGTACGCGAAGATCAAAACGCCGGAACTCGAATTTTCCTATAAGCCGAAGGATTTCAACCAGTTCCGCGAAATGGGGAAATCGTGGGAGGTCATCACGGCGGAGATGGAACCTTACAAGGATTTCGTCGTTTCGGACCCTGCTCCGAAGGAGTAAGAAGCTTAAGAAAATCGTCATTCTGTCACAGGCATGTCTGATAGGAGTGGGTTCAGAAATTCGTGGCGTGGTTACCTTGCGGGCGGGCTGGAAATTCAGGATATTGAGGACCAGACAGGTCTATTTTGACTCCTTTTTCTATCCCGCCTGAGAGTAAGTGTCCCAAAACATGAAATATGTGCTCGTAATTCCCGATGGCTGTGCGGATGAACCGCAGGACGCATTAGGGGGCAAGACCCCGTTGCAGGCTGCCTTTCTGCCGCACATGGATGAAGTTGTGTCCGCAGGTATTCTGGGCCGGACCGACACGGTGCCGGCGTCGATGCCGTCGGGCAGCGATGTGGGGACGATGAGCCTGTTCGGCTACGATCCGCTGGTCTTTCATACGGGACGGGCTCCGCTGGAAGCGGCCGCCCAGGGAATCGAGCTGGGTCCGCACGACTGGGCCATCCGCTGCAATTTCGTGACGATCGACAAAGGGAACATGGCCAGCTTCACCGCATCTCAGCTGCCCAACGAGGTCGGTGCGGAACTGATCAGCCTGTTACAGGAAGCGACCGCCGACGATCCGCAGTGGGAGTTTCACCAGGGAGTGAGCTACCGCAACCTGCTCGTCTACCGGGCCAAAGACGCCGACGATCAACCGTTCGATGGGGGAACATCGACGACTCCACCCCACGACCTGACCGATCAGCCGATCGCGCAGGACCTGCCGTCAGGCAAAGGGGGCGAGCTGCTGAATGATCTGATGGAACGCAGCAAGAAGCTGTTCAGCAAAGCGAAGTTGAATCAGAAGCGGTCAGACGGACATCCGCCGGCGACGCAGATCTGGCTCTGGGGCCAGGGGAGCCGCCCGGCTTTGACGCCGTTCCAGGAACAGTTCGGCAAGAGCGGCGCGGTGATTACCGCCGTCGACCTGTTACGTGGTCTGGGACGCCTGCTGGGCTGGGATGTGATTGAAGTCGAAGGCGCCACCGGCTACACCGACACCGATTACGCCGCCAAGGGACGTGCCGCGATTGAGACCCTGCAGAATACGGACTTCGTTGTGGTGCATGTGGAAGCGACCGACGAAGCCTCGCACGAAGGGGAAGTGCACGAGAAGATCAAGGCTCTGGAAAATATCGACCAGCACATTGTCGGGCCGGTACACGAATATCTGCGGGAACAGGGCGATTATCGTATTCTGGTCTGCCCCGATCATCCGACGTTCCTCAGAACGAAAACGCACAGCCACGGCTATGTGCCCTTCGGCATTTGTGGAACCAAGGTGCGTCCCGATCAGTCCAACAAGTATGACGAAGTCAGCGCTGGTGCCAGCAACCTGCTGCTGCCCAAAGGTCATCAGTTGATGCCGTTCTTCTTTGGGACATTGACGAACTGAGAGTCGACAAAAAAAAACAGACCCGCCCGCAGTAACGCGGACGGGTCTGTTTTTGAGACTCTGTCAGGGGCTGGCTTAGAGTGGCCAGTCCATGAGAATGCGTTCGACTTCTTCCGCGTGACCGCTTTCATCGCGGACCATGTCTTCCAGCTGAACGGCCATGCCTTTGTCGCCCAGTTCTTCGGCTTCTTTTGCCCGTTGGGTGTAGCCGGCAGTCGCTTCTTTTTCGGCAGCGAGGACTGCTTCGAGCATTTCGCGGTTGCTGTGTGCTGCTTTGACCTTGCCGGCAACGGTGGTCGGTTCGCCACCCAGGGCGACGATTTTATTCGCCAGGTACTGTGCATGTCCCAGTTCATCGGGGACTTCTGCCAGGTAGAATTGAGTCAGTTGCGGACGGTAAGGTCCGGTGGCCTTGGCGGCATAGGTAGTGTATTGGATGATGGCGGCCAGTTCGCTCGCCAGATCCTCATTCAGTTTGTCAATCATTGTCTGCTTATCCATGTCGGTCTCCTGAATATTAGTACGGGAAATTGTGAATACAGCTCCCAGAGTGTGAATCAGAGCGTACGTTACTTTCTTTATAGAGGTACATTTTACATTATCAACCGGCGATGCAACAGGGACTCGGAAATTCGAGTGGTCAGTTCGCACTGGTGGCGGGTCTCTATCACAAATATTGGGGGATGTGCGTGTGAGGAAGGGAGTTCGGACGCGGATTTCTTTCCCGCTTACAGGCAAATCGTGCGTATCCCGGGGCGGACACCTGATTTTCGGGGTTCTTTTCGGGGTGAAGATGGCCTATGATTAGAGGGCTGTCTGTGTTGCGATCTGGGGCAAAACTGCTTATTTTCGTAAAACTTCAGCGCCACAGGCGTTTGTGAATTATTGATTTTAGACTGGGAGATATGAGTGTCAGACTGGGTTGAACCACTGGGAATGCGAATTCTCATCCGCAAAGATGAAAGTCGTCAGACGACCAAAGGGGGGATTGTGCTCCCCGACAAAGCGGAAATTCCAAACATCACCGGCCGGGTGGTGGAGATCAGCGTGCAGATTGCGCGGGACGATGATTTCCCGATCAAGAAGTACGACAAGGTCCTGTTTAACCCCAGCGAAGCGATCCCCGTCGATTTCGAACCGGACAACGTGCTCTACGTGGTGCCCATCGAAGATGTGGTGGCTGTCTTCCGTCGCGGCGATGCCAAAACCAACGAAATCCTCGAGGCCGAAGAGCAGGAATTCGAAGATCCCGACGACTGGGAAGAGTAACCGGCTGTCATGATGATGTCGACCTGAAGCTTCAGGCCGGATCGGGAGTTTTCAATTCTTCCACCAGGCTGGTCCGCTGATAGCCGACGGGCACTTCATCCAGGTTGCGCCAGGCAACCAGTTCCGCGACGATGCTGAGCGCAATTTCCGGGACCGTCTGTGAGCCGATCTCAAAACCGAGCGGTGCGTGGACGCGGGCGAGGGCTTCGCGGGGCGTGCCCATGCGGATCAGGTCCTCGAAGATCAGTTTGACTTTGCGGCGGCTTCCGATCATGCCGATATAGCGGGCGGGTGACTGCGCCACGTAACCCAGGGCCTCTTCATCGTGGTTGTGTCCCCGTGTGACGATGATGATGAAGGTATCCCGATTGATGGGGAGGTCGGCCAGCGTCGTATCGAAGGTGCCGACGATCAGCTGTTTCGCGGAGGGGAAGCGTTCGGCGTTGCAGTATTCCTGGCGATCATCGACGGCGATGATTTCGAAATCAACATCGCTGGCCAGTTCGGCGACTTTCTGTCCCACATGACCACAGCCGATGACGATGAGCTGGCAGGTCTGGTGAAAGGTCAGATAGGCGATGCCCGCGTTGACGTAAGGCCGGGGTCGATTCTGGATCGGTTTGAGGCCGGCCTTTAGTTGCGCGGGGGGCTGGGGATTGCCCCGCGAAGCGACGATCTCGGCATCCGCGTTGATCAGATAGCGATCGGTTTCGGCGATGCCTGCGGCGGATTCGGGATTGAGGACGATGGCTTCGGTACAACCCTGGTCTGCGTCGAATTGCTGCAGCATCGTGCGGAAGTATTGTAAGTCATCAGCATTGCGTACCGGATCGACGAGCACTTTCATGCGTCCGCCACAGATCAGGCCGTCATCCCAGCCGTAATCGTTGTCGAGCTGGAAGGTCATGATTTCCGGGGCATCCGAATCGAGCACGCGGAGTGCGCGGCGTTTAACTTCGGCTTCCACACAACCGCCGCCGAGCGTTCCCACCTGGGAACCGTCGCTGAAAATCAGCATGGCGGCCCCGGGCTTTTGCGGGGTCGAGCCCCGGGTTTCCACCAGGCAGGTGTAGCAGACGGGTTTCTGCTGCTGGACGGCCTGTTCGAGTTCGAGTAATAGCTCACGCATGATAGTTGACTTCAGTTGATTAAAGCGAATCAATCAGTTTGCGGGCGGCCTGCAGTTCGCGCGTCAATCCGTCGACCAGCGATGGTTTCTGATCGCCGGGCAGGACTTCCCAGGTATAAGTTTCCACTTCGAGGTGCGGCGCGTAGTCGAGTTCCTTGACCGTGGCCAGTGCCTGTTTCAGTTCGCGGTGCGTGGTTCCCAGCGGTCCCAGGGTCTGCGCGTCGACGGGCACGTGGAAGTGCACCCGCAGGCGTTCGGTTTCCTGCAGACGGGGATGCGGATCGAGCAGGAAGTCGCGGTCGAGGTCGGGGATGCGGTACAGGTCGCCGTTCTTGAGGCTGCCGATGGTCTGGTGCAGGTAGCGGGGCTCGGCGTAGTCTGCGAGCTGCGTGCGTCCTGCTTCGTTATTCCAGGGGTCGTTGAGTTCGATGGCGTTGGAAATATGAATTTTGTTGATGCGGATTTCCGCGTGGGTGATCTGCCGGATCGAGCCGGGGATGTCTTCGAATTCCACCGCCTGGTGACAGATATCGTAGCAGGCCCCGATAAATTCGCGGACCACGCCCAGCAGCTGTTTGTCGGCGGCCCGTTCGTAGAGCCGTTCGAAGTAGACGATCAGCTCGTGGGTGAATTCAATCACGCAGAACGGTTCGGGTTCGATGGCCAGGCGAATGGTGCGTCCGGTTTCGTCCTGCAGCTGTTTCAGAAAGACGGCCAGCTCAATCAGCTGGTCGACGCATTGCTGACTGAAGTCGCGGGGATGTTCGAAGCCTTTGAAGCCCAGGGGGACCGTGGAGATGCTGCCTTCGACTCCCTCGGGCAACAGTGCCGCCAGGACGCGGGCGCAGCCTTTGGTGTATTCCAGCCGTTCGGGCTCTGTCCAGTCGGGGAGGTAGACATTCTCTTTGACGCGTTCGCTGTGAAAATTGCCGTAGGGGAACGCGTTGAGCGTGTAGCAGGTCAGGTTGCGCTGCTGCAGCTGTTCGGCGAAGCGGGCGATGCCTTCTGGCTCTGAGAGGATTTCCTCAATCACTGGTTGTGCCAGCCAGAGACCGGCGGCCAGTGGAGATCCCAGCTGCTCTTGAATCGGCAGGGTAAATTCATCGAGTTTCTGCAGAATCTCCGCGGTTGTCAGGCCGGGATGCACGTTCGTGCAATAACTCAAAGGGAGCGAATTTAACGTCATGGACCGTCCTCGGCGGGTTCAGGGGACTGGCAGGAGGCGAGAAACCAGGTCAGAAAATCAGTCGGAAGACTCTATCTTATCATAACCAGGCCACTGTGGGCGACTACCTGCTAAAATAAATTACAGCAGGGAATGCGGTTCCGAAATGTAATTTTCATTCGGGAACAGCTTGTGTTCACTGCCGGGTTTAGCGACGATAACCGTTAGAATCGTGCAGCGAAACAGTTAAAAAGCGGGTTTCTCCCAAACTCTGAGAGAAACTTTGTGTTACGCTGTGTGTTTAATACACGTGGGGCAACTGGCCTCATAGAGGGGAGCCTGAAGTCAGCTGTGGTTACTACTGAGATCATGAATTCACCATACTTACGGGACCCTGACGTACAGCTGATGCTGCGCGCCAAGGCCGGCGATGAAGGTGCGTTCACTGAGCTGGTAGCAGCATACCAGGACCGCATCGTCGGCATATTTTGCCATTTGCTGGGCAATCAGGAGGCAGCAGAAGATCTGGCGCAGGAAGTGTTTCTGCGGATTTATCGATCACGCGACAAGTATGAGCCGAAGGCGAAATTTTCGACCTGGCTGTTTCGCATCGCCAACAACCTGGCCAGCAACTCCCGCCGCAACAAGGGACGCCGCAGAGAGGTGGCCCTCAATCCCCACGATTCCGGCCCGCTGGGAATGCGTCCGGAAGAGCAGCTGTTAATGGAAAAATCCGGGATGATGCCCTCGCGTCAGATCGGACTGAAAGAGACCCAGGCGGTGGTCCGCCAGGCACTGGAAACATTGAACGAACGACAACAGATGGCAGTGCTGTTACACAAATTTGAAGGGATGAGTTACGCCGACATCGGAGCTGCGATGAAGCTGTCCGAGGCGGCGGTGAAATCATTACTGTCACGTGCCCGGGAAAACTTACGGGTGCAACTGGAAAAACATATCAACGGTTGAGACGTGCGATGAGCAAAGACATTACAGAACAGGAACTCGAGAAACTGGTGGCTTACCTCGATGGCGAGGTCAGCGAGCAGGAAGCGATCGAAGTCGAGCAGGCGCTCTCGAACGACGAGTCCACGCGTGCGCGCGTCGATGGGCTGGAGCGCGCCTGGGAAATGCTGGATCGTCTGCCGATCTCCAGGGCGTCTGAGGAATTCACCGACAAAACCCTCTCGAGCATTCGCACCGTTCAACTGGAAGCCCAGGCCGCTCAGGATCAGCAGCCATCCGGATTCGGCATGACGAAAAAGACACGGGCGCAACTCCGCAAAGCCGCTATCTCAGCCGGCTGGATCGTGGGGCTGGCCTGTTCGATTTTCGTGGGATATCTGATTACCAATCAGTGGGTGCCGGACGAATCCGATCCGCTGATCAGGGAGCTCTCGTTTATTGAGAATCTCGACACTTACTCGGAAGTGCAGAGTCTGGAATTCCTGGAAGAACTCACAAAGTCGGGGACCTTCGATGAAACCGCGCAGCAGTAAACCGCAGTCAGGCCTCACCGTCACCGCCCGTTCCGGAGTTGACTCGGGAGCTGGTCTGCTGACGATGCGCGCCGGCGGACTGGCGCTGGCCCTGCTCTGCGCAGGGATGCTGCTGCTGGGGGCGGCGGGATCGGAAGAGACGGAGCAGGACAATCGCAAAAAAATCGAGTCGATGTCTCCTGCAGAACGTGCGCAGCTCAAACGCAACTACGAGAAGTTCCAGAAGCTGTCTCCCGAGGAAAAAGCCCGCTACCGTAAAATTCATAAAGCCATTCAGGATCGCCCCGAGCTCAATCGCGTGATGCGGTGTTACGAGGACTGGGTCCGCACGCTCTCTCCCTGGGAACAGGAAGACCTGCGGAAAGCGGAGACCCCGGAAGCGCGCATGGCCCTCATCCGCAAGTTCCGCGCAGAGCATCAGAACAGCTCGCGCTGGCAACGCTATCGCAATTATTTCGAAGTCGTCAAGATCCTGAAAATCGACAGCCGGGATCCGGTGATGCGGGCCCTGTTCCGTATTCAGCCCCCTTCCCCTGAGCTATTTGCAGAGATGATCAGCACTCTCGAAAAGAGTCTGCCGGAACCGGTGAATTATCCGAAATCCAAAACAGAGTTAACGGAATTTCAACGTTCGCTGGCCGTGTTGCAGACCGCGACACAGGTCAAACGTCAGGAGAAGGGAAAAGCAGCCGCAGAACTTGACGCTGACTGGCCTGCAGAGGATGTCGTCACAAAGGTGTTCGCGCTCTTCGAGAAAAATCAGTATCGCCCCATACGGGAATCCGGTGACATGCGGGGGGGCTCTGACAACCGCCGCGGGGACCTGTTCAATGGCCCCGATCTGAAAATGATTCGACCGGATCGCCAGCGGATTGTGGTGAAATTTGTACTGGCAAAGGGGCTGTTAAACCAGTGGATCATGACGGTCCGCGATGAACTGGATCAGCTGACGGTGCCGGAAGACCAGTTGCAGAAATTTTTCGAAACATTGAGCAGTAAAGACAAAGACGAACTGCTCAAGCATCCTCCTGAAGAACTTCAGGAACGGCTGAAATTCATGTACCTCAGGGATCATATGACGAAAGAAGTCCGCCGGAGCCTGAGTGAGAATACCCGGGAGACGATGCAGGTCATCACCAGGATGGCCGCTGGCGCAGATCCGGGCCGCGTGATCGAAGGCCCGTTCCGTCAACGCAATGGCGGAACGCGCGGCGGTCGCTTTCTGAATCCCAATGGTCGCCGACCAAATGGTCCCGGCGGGCGGGGAGAGCGCAGCCGGGAGGATGAGCCGGGGGACCGGAAACCGGGTGCCGAGCGTCCACGTCCCCGCGATCGCCAGCCTGATGCTTGAAAAACGGCAGCTGATCCTGTCTGATAGATTCTGAATCTGAATCAGAATTTCGAACTCATCCGGTACGTCTGGTGCATTTCTGATGCTGACCGCCTGCCGGAGATTTTCACAGACACAGGAGTATTTTCATGTTGCGTTCCCTCCTTATCACCAGCCTGGCTTGCGGGCTGCTGCCGATTTCCGGCGCATGCCTGACCGCGGTCGAGGCTAAAGAGCCGGCTCCACTGAAGACATTTGAGAAAGATCAGATCCCGCAGAGCATGCAGGGGCTGCCTTTACTGTTTCACGAGAACTTCCAGTCGGGCAGTTCCGATCACTGGCTGCCTACAGACGACAAAGCCTGGAAGATGATCAAGCAGGGGGACAACCATGTCTTCAGCCTGTTCAAGAAACGCAGCAAGTTCGAGCCGCCGGTCCGTTCGCCTTACAACCGGGCCCTGCTGAAGGGCATCAAGGTCAGCGATTTCGTCTTTGATGTCAAGCTGCAGTCAACCATTCCCGATTACGGACACCGGGACCTCTGCCTGTTCTTCGATTACCAGGACGATGCCCATTTCTATTACGTGCATCTCGGTAAGAAGACCGACGATCACGCCAACCAGATCTTCATTGTCAACGACAAGCCCCGCACCAAGATCTCAACCAAGACGACACCGGGGACCGACTGGGACGACGAATGGCATCACGCCCGCATCGTCCGCGATACCAAAACGGGCGCGATCAAAGTCTATTTCGACAACATGGAAGAACCGGTGATGACAGCAACCGACAAGACCTTCCTGACCGGACAGGTGGGCATCGGTTCGTTCGATGATACCGGCAACTTCGATGAAATCCTGCTGTTCGGCAACAAAGCGAAGTAGGCACTCATTCCAGGCAGCGACGGTTCGTGAAAGCGGGCCGACGCTGCCTTTCCTTTTTCGATCAGGTGTTCCGATGCGATTCCCGTCCCCTCTGCTGGCTCTGTTATTGCTCGTTCCGTTTCCGTCCTTCGTGGCTGCGCAGCCACTGAATCTGCCCGATCCCCTGCCGGGAACCGCGCCGTTGACACTGAGCGTGCCCCTCGACGAGCATATGGTGGCGGGCATCGACGCCTACGCACTGCGGGCACTGGCGGAGTCGCCTCAGCTGCGTCCACAAAAATGGAACTACGATTTCGCCAGTCATGCGGCGTTCATCGAAAGCATCAAAGACAATCGTGCGCGGTTCAAGAAAATTATCGGTGCCGTTGATCCGCGTGTGAGTGGTCCCGGTTTTGAACTGCTGAGCACAACCGAAAAGTCATCTGTGCTCGCTGTCGATGGCGACTCAAATTTTAAGATCCATGCCGTCCGCTGGCAGGTTCTGGACGGGATGACGGCGACGGGACTGTTGCTGCAGCCCACGGGAGAGATCAAAGCCCGTGTGGTCGCACTTCCCGATGCGGACTGGACCCCGGAGATGTTTACTCACCTGAAACCGGGCGCCCCCGAGTTAAGTCTGATTCCACTGCAACTGGCGGCGCGCGGCATTCAGGTGGTAATTCCAACTTTGATCAGTCGCGATGCCGAACATTCCGGTCACCCTGAGGTCTTCTTTACCAATCAGCCGCACCGCGAGTTTATTTATCGCATGGCGTTCGAAATGGGACGGCATGTGATCGGTTATGAAGTGCAGAAGGTGCTGGCGGCCGTCGATCAGTTTGAGCGGCTCGACAAACAGGAAGGCCGCATCTTACCTGTCGGCGTGGTCGGAGTGGGTGAAGGTGGATTGCTGGCGTTATTCAGCGGGGCTGCCGACTATCGGATTCAAGCGACGTGGGTGGCCGGCTATTTTCAGCAGCGGGAACAGGTCTGGCAGGAGCCCATTTATCGTAATGTCTGGAGTCAGCTGACCGAATTCGGTGATGCGGAAATCGCGGCGATGATTGCGCCCCGGTCCTGCGTGATCGAGGCCTGTGCGGTGCCGGTTGTGAAAGGACCGCCTGCTCCCCAAAAAGGGCAGCGGGCCTCTGCAGCGCCCGGCGTGATAGAGATTGCGAAACCGGAGTCTGTGAAAGCGGAATTTGAGCGGACACTTCCCGTGTTCGAACAGCTGGGTCTGCAACGGAACCTGTCGCTGGTCTTATCGGATGGGGGAACCGGACCAGCCGGGTCTATCGAGGCGTTGACTACCTTTCTGTCAGGTCTGCGCATCAAAGACAAATGGAAGCATCTCCTGCCTGTCATAATACAATTCCCTGAGGACGCTATTCAGGTCGACCCCGCAGCTCGGCAGGAGCAGCAGTTCAATGAAATGAATGAATTCACACAGGAGTTACTTAATCGTTCGGCCCGCTACCGGGACACAGAGTGGCAGCCGGGCAAATACACGTCGGTCGCGTTGTGGGAAAAGGATGCTGACCGACTGCGAAACCAAGTCTATGACGAACTGATCGGTCGCCTGCCTGCGCCTGAGCAGGCGGTTCCGCTGAATGTGAAAACCCGCAAGGTACTGGATGAGGATCAGTATGTGGGTTACGAAGTGATGCTGGATGTGCAGCCTGACATTGTGGCTGGCGGGATTCTGTTGATTCCCCGTGATCTCAAGCCGGGTGAACGACGGCCTGTGGTCGTCTGTCAGCACGGACTGGAGGGGACGCCCATGGATACCATCCAGGCGGAAGACCGGGCGTATGCCGCATATAAAAACTTCAGCGCGCAGTTAGTGAAGCGGGGGCTCATTGTCTATGCTCCGCAGAACCCGTATAAAGGCCGCGATCGGTTTCGAACACTACAGCGGAAATCGAACCCGCTGCAGCGGTCGCTTTACAGCTACATCATTCCCCAGCACGAACGAACGCTGGAGTGGCTTAGTGGGTTGCCGTTTGTGGATGAGCAGCGGATTGGATTTTACGGCCTCTCTTACGGCGGCAAGACCGCAGTACGTGTGCCCCCCTTCGTGAAGCAGTACGTCTTCTCGATCTGTTCGGGAGACTTCAATGAATGGGTCCGCAAAAATGCCGACAGCGCGCATCGCTACAGCTATGTGTTTCATGGCGAGTATGAAATCTTCGAGTGGAACATGGGGCACGTGGCGAATTACGCGGAGCTCACGTACCTGATGGCGCCGCGTCCGTTCATGGTGGAGCGGGGACACAATGACGGAGTCGCCCCCGATGAATGGGTGGCCGCCGAATACGCGAAGGTCAGACGGTTCTATACGCAGATGGGTATCGGCGATCGAACGGAAATTGAATACTTCGATGGCCCGCATACCATCAATGGTCAGGGTACATTTGATTTCATTTTCCGTCACCTGGACTGGAAACAGATGCCCTCAAAGTGATTTTGTCGCCTGATACGGGGGGATTCCACAGGAAAAAAATCGTTCGTTCACATGCGAAATTGCAGAATTATGTGTATATTATACTCGGTACCAAATCCGGGTGAATGAAGCGATGTGTACGGATGGGGTGTGCTCGGGTGTATACAATCTCCCCGGTTTGAGCACAAAACTGAGTCGATCCCCAGCCGCTTCACGTTGATCAGAGTCAGACTTTTCAATTCCAAACAGGCCTAAACAATGAGCAAAGCTGCCACTGGTTCAGAGGAAGAAGTTCCCCAGGAATCAACTCTGGAAACAGATATCAAAGCCCTGAAGGAAATCAGTGCGAACCTGAAGATGGACTACAACGGGAATATTTCCCAGGTCTCCTTTTCCGGTTCCAAACTCGTCGACAACGGGCTGGTTTACCTCGGTCGGCTAAATAAACTTCGAAAGCTGGATCTCTCGGGTTCGAAGGTGACCGACGAAGGGATGTCGCATCTCAAGTCACTCAAGAGCCTGCGGGAAGTTTCCCTGCACGGTATCCCCGTTACGGATACCGGGCTGGCGGAATTCAAAAAGCTGACCAACCTGGAAGTGCTCAACCTGTCGCGAACCAAGATCACCGACGCGGGTCTGAAGCACCTCAAAGGTCTGGACAGTCTGAAGGAACTCTACCTGACCGGTCTGGAAATCTCGGGCGATGGACTGACTCATCTGTCTGATCTGAAAAGCCTGGAGACACTGGGTCTTTCTGAAACCCAGATTACAGATGAAGGGCTGGCTCATATCAAAGGTCTGAAAAAGCTCCGCGTACTCTTACTGCGGGACACACAGATTTCCGATGAAGGTCTGAAGCAGATCAAGAGCCTCACCCGACTGCAGCGACTCTGGCTGCGCAACACGCAGATCACCGATGAGGGAATGAAATATCTGGCCAAGATGAAAGACATGGAATGGCTGGAACTCAACGATACCGAAATCGGAAATGCGGGGATTGCAGAAATCAAAGTGCTGGAAAACATCATTGATATGAATCTGCGGAACACCAGCGTGACCGATAAATGCATTACCTCGCTGAAGAAGCTGAAGGATCTGGGCACCCTCTACATCGATGGTACCGAAATCACCGAAGAGGGCATCGCCAAGCTCGAGAAGGCACTTCCTTATTGCCGTGTTGAGCAGTAAATCTGCTCACGCGTAATTTGATTCTTCCGGTATCGGCTGGTCTTCGCTGCCCATCTGGTAGCCGAGCTCTTCCGGGATCAGCGTCGGTCGATAGCCGAGCAGTTGTTCGGCTTTGCTGAGATCCCAGCGGCGCTGTTTGCTTTCGCCGACAATGGTGATGACTTCACAGCCCTTGATCGACGCGGTTACCGCTTTCTGATATGCCTGCAGGAGATCCGGAAACGGCACCCACTGGGGCCGGAGCGGATGTGTTTTCCAGAGCGGATGATCCAGGTCGATCGGCTTGGGAATCCGCAGACAGACGATGGACATCCCGTGCTGCTGCGCGTAGTGCGCACACATCACTTCACCCAGTTGCTTCGTCAGGGCATACGAACCAACGGGCCGCGGTGCTGCATCCGAGGCGACCCACTCCGGTGCCTGATAGCCGAGTACCGTCATGATGGTGCTGGTAAAGATGAAGCGTTTGACACCCGCATCGCGGGCCGCTTCGAGCAGGTTGAAGGACCCTTTGAGATTGACGTCAAAGCGCCGATTGTTCAATTCATCCCCTTCCATGGGGCCTTCGTCCGCCTGTTTGGCCAGATGCACGACGGCGTCGATGCCCTGCATGGCGGCCCGGGTCTGCGCAGGATCGGTGATGTCCAGCGGGATACAGCGGGCGTCGTCCGGGTTCGGATGAATGTCACCCAGGACCAGTTCGTCGTCCGTCTGCCAGTGCTGACTGAAATAGCGTCCCACATAGCCGGCAGCGCCGGTGATTAAAATGCGCATGACGTGTTCTTTATTTCAGAGAGGAGCGTCGTTCATTTCAGGAAAGTGATTCGCGACAGACCCTGAGCATGTTACCGCCGATGATCTTCTGAATGTCTTCGTCGGAGTAGCCTCGCTGGACCAGGCCGACGGTAAACAGAGGCCAGTTGGTCCAGGAGACGCTGGTACTCATTTCGGAGGTCGTGCGGAAGCTGTCGGGCGGCCACAGGCTGCGCCAGGGAGTCCGCGAACGGGGTGCCCGGGGAACCTTTTTGTTTTCCAGGGAACTGTTGCGGGACGTGTAAGCGACATCGGTGCCGATGGCGACATGATCGATGCCGAATTTCTTCACCACGTAATCAATGTGATCGATCAGTCGGCTGATATCGCCGCTGCCTCCCAGGTAACGGGGGATACAGCAGATGCCGATCAGACCGTTGGTTTCGACGATGGCCTTGATCACATTATCTGGTTTGCTGCGGATGTGGTGATGCAGGCTGGCACAGGTGGAGTGGCTGGCTACCATCGGTTTTTCGGAAACCTGTGCTGTCTCCAGGCTGGTCTGCCAGCCGGAGTGGGCGACGTCGGGGATGATGCCGAGCTGGTTCATTTCCCGCACGACTTCGCGACCGAAGTCGCTGAGTCCCGCGTTGGCCGGTTCGGCACAGCCATCACCGAGCATGTTCCTGCGGTTGTAAGTCATGTGCATCATGCGGATGCCCAGCTGGAAGAAGATCCGCATGTATTTCATTTCGTCGGTCGTCGTTTCCCACTGCTGTGTGAGGGGAACACCGTTACCTGTGAGATAGAGACAGTGCCGTCCCTCTTTCTGAGCCTGTTCGATGTCATCGGGGGTGATCGCCTTGGGAACGAAATCGGCGAGCATGTCGGTCGTGTAGGTGAACCGTGCGAGTCGCTTGATGAGTCGCATGGGGTCCTGTCCTTCCTCGCCGGCGTTCTGAAAGATACAGGTTACGCCGGCGGCATCGAAGGCTTCTTTGAATTCGCGCTGTTCGGCGGGATCGGTGACGCAGCGGGTCATCGACATGTCCTCGCGGAGGTCCTGCAGTTCCGCGGTCGAAGCGTGGTCGTTGATGGCTGCGGCGAGTTTATCACCATCGATGGCGGCCCGGGGAGCGAAGCCGTAGGAATCGAAGACGAGCGAATTCGCGTGCAGATCGAGACCGTGTTCGAGCTCTTTCTGGGTCGGCTTGAGAATATCGAGGGCGACCTGGCGGGCATGCAGAATCTTGTCGTTACGAATTGGCTGTTGAGTTTTGCCGGTTTTGGCTGCGGTCTGTTCTGCGGCGGAGAGGGAGGCAGCCGCTGCGGCGCTGAGGCCGGTCGCCGCCAGTGACGAGCCCAGGAACGAACGACGGTTGATGGGATTGCTCATGATGATGTCCGTGGTGTGAGGTTGGCAGGTTGGGGTGAGGTCTAAGTGAGTCTGGTGATTATTTCTGATCGCAGCCACAGCCGCCGCTGGAGCAGCCCGAAGCAGCAGGTGCTTCGTCGACGGGGTGAAAAACAATCCGCCAGGGATAGCGGGCATTCAGCTCCTGTGCCAGAATTTCCAGGGCCGGCAGGCGGCTGCCCAGATAATACAGGACGACTGTCTGCTGATCAAACAGTTGTTCGCAATCGATGATTTCCGCAGGCATGCCCCGCTCCTGAATCAACTGCTGACAGTCGTGGAAGACCTGGGTGTTGACGTTTCCCTGTCCGGGCAACTGTTCCTGATCGAGGGGAGTGAACTCGCGCAGGATCGTTCCCGCGGGGGTTTTGTTTTTGTCTGGAGGTAAGAAGGACGAAAGAATCTCGCCGACTTCTTCGCCGCGACTGGTCTGCAGGATGACGCGATCGCGGTGGTGATAGTTCGTTTCGGCGTCCGCGGCGAAGTGATCGACCCAGCCCATGACGCTGTAGCGGACCAGGAACAGGTTGAGTGCTTCTGCTTCTGCAAACGCGTCCCCATTGATCAGCAACAGATCGGCTTCCTGTTTCAGTTCAAAGCGGGTGAGCGGAAACTCGGGGAAATCCAGACACTCGCCGCTGGCCACATCGAACGTCCAGTCGTGCAGGGGGCAGTTGACTTCGGTGCCGCAACCTTCGCCTTCAATCAGCGTGGCACCCTGATGCGGACAGGCATTGTCGATCGCGTAAAAGGTTCCCGGCTGTTCCGGTTCGGCGACATGAAAAACGGCGATCTCGGTGCCCTGGAGGGTATATAGTTTTCGGCTGCCGGGTTTGATCTCGGAAACATCGCCCAGCGGAATCCAGTTGGTCATCAGTATTTCGATCCTGGTTAATAAAGACTTCCACAATGGTTGTCAGTTCCAGTTTATTATATGCTCGATGGGGAATCCTACTGTTTTATAACCAAAGTTACGGAGTGGAGCGAAAAAACAGCATGGCTGTACGACATATCTTACTGGACATGGATGGCGTGATCGCCGATTTCATGGGCGCGATCCTCGAACTGCATGGTCAACGCGAACTGGCAGACAAGTGGCCGGACGGGGAAGCCGACTACGCGGGTGTGCTGGGCATGACCAAAGACGAATTCTGGAAACCGGTCGACGGACTGGGGGGCCGTTTCTGGGCTGAGTTCCCGCCTTATCCCTGGCTGAATGAATTGCTGACACTGCTTAGAGAGACGGCGCCGTTCACCATCAGCACCTCACCCAGTCGCAGCGCTGCCTGTGCGTCAGCCAAGGTGGAATGGCTCAGGGAGCACTTCCAGGAGCCGCTGTATATGGACTTCATGATCGGGACTCAGAAGTACCTGCTCGCGAAACCAGATGTCGTGTTAATTGATGACCAGCACAAAAATATCGATAAATTCCGGGAACATGGCGGACAGGCGATTCTGTTTCCGCAGCCCTGGAATTCGAATTTTGCGATCACAGATCGGATCGGATACGTCAGATCGGAGCTGGAAAAGCTGGTTTAAGCATTACAACAGCCATTTTTGCCGCCAGACAGGTATACATACGGTTCATTTTTGGGGATAAGGGGTAGTTTTTGCAGCTCAGGGAAGGTATCCTAAGCGGTGTTTCATAAATAAAGTTGTTAAATGAAAGTTGACGAATAGGAAATATAAGAGACAATAGATACTAGTTGGCGCCCAAACTATCGATACCGCAGTGCTTGCCGGGTTGCTGAATATATATCTGACGTCTTGAAGACGACCTGCCCGACTTTCCCCCGCAGCGCTACTACCGCCAAACCTCACAGCGTATCCTTCCTTTGATTTGGGATAGAAAGACGAGATGAAATCTCTACTCTATCATGTTCTTGGCTGCCTGATTCTGCTCTCCGCTGTTTCCGCGCAAGCAGCGCCCCCGGCAGAATCAAAGGTCAGCGTCTATCCGGATAAAGTTGAACTGAATGGACCCCGTTCCCGTCAGCAACTGATCGTGACGCGTCAGCAGGACAAGCGTTTTGTCGACCTGACCCGCGATGTGCAGTTTCAATCACAGCAACCTGCTGTGGTGCAGGTTGACGCCCAGGGCGTGATCAAGCCCCTGGCGAACGGATCCGCGACGGTCACCGTCACCGATGGTGCGCAGAAGATTAATATTCCGGTTCAGGTGAAAGACTTCGACCGCCAGGCCCTGCTCGATTTCGAGCGGGACATCCATCCCCTGTTTTCCCGCTTCGGCTGTAATGGCGGTTCCTGTCATGGGAAGCAGCGTGGTCAGGGGGGATTCCAGCTGTCGATGTTCGCCTTCGATCCCAATTACGATTATAACGCCCTGGTTAAGGAATCACGGGGACGACGGGCTTCGCCGCTGTCGCCCGAACAAAGTCTGGTGCTGCTGAAGGGATCCGGACAGGTTCCTCACGGCGGTGGTAAAAAACTGCCCGCCGACGGTCAGTATTATGCCTTGCTCGAACGCTGGATTTCTGAAGGGGCGACCCGTGAAGTCAAAGGGACTCCCGAACTCGTCAAGATTTCCGCAGAACCGACCGAACGGATCATGCTGCCGAAAACAAAGCAGCAGATGGTCGTCACCGCGCATTACAGCGATGGTTCGACCCGGGATATCACCGATCTGGCGGAGTTCATGTCCAGCGAAAGCGTTTACGTTTCCGTAGACGAACACGGTCTGGTGACTGCCGGCTCACTGATGGGTGAAGCCTCGATCATGGCCCGGTACATGGGGAAATTCGCTTCGCTGAGCGTGACGATTCCTTCCGACCACAAAGTTGCTGACGAATACTATGCCAAGCTGCCCCGCAATAACTTTATTGACGGGCTGGTCTGGGACAAGCTGCAGAAATACGGTCTGAAGCCATCGGATCCGGTAGATGACGCAACCTACCTGCGTCGGGTTTCACTGGACATCATTGGTCGTACGCCGACCGCAGAAGAAGCACGGGCCTTCCTGCAGGATCCCTCCCCCAACAAGCGGGAGCGACTGGTCGATTATCTGCTGGAGCAGCCCGAGTACGGCGATCACTGGGCCAACAAATGGGCCGATTTATTGCGTCCCAATCCGTACCATGTGGGTATCAAGACCGTCTTGAATTATGATGCCTGGATTCGCGAGTCGTTTCATCAGAACAAACCTCTCGATCAGTTTACGCACGAATTGTTGACCGCCAAGGGAGGAACGTGGCACAACGGCGCGGTAACCATGTTCCGCGATCGCCGCAAACCTGAAGAGCTCACTACGATTGTCAGTCAGCTCTTTCTGGGAATTCGACTGAGCTGTGCCCAGTGTCATCACCACCCCAACGAAGTCTGGGGTCAGGAAGATTTCTACAGCTTTGCAGCCTACTTCGCAAAAATCGGCCGTAAAGGCCGCGGGATCTCGGCCCCGATTTCGGGATCTGAGGAGATGGTTTTCACCTCCAACTCTGGTAGCGTACGTCACCCGTTGACCAACGAAGTCCTGCCGCCACGCCCCCTGTTTGGCGAAGTGCCTGAGCTTAAAGAAAATCAGGATCCACGCGAAATTCTGGCAGACTGGATTATCTCGCCTCAGAATCATTTCTTCGCCGAAGTGAATGCCAACCGCGTCTGGGCCGACCTGATGGGACGGGGGATTGTCGAGCCGATTGACGATTTCCGCGAAAGTAATCCTCCCTCGAACAAGCCGCTGATCAAAGCCCTGGGTCAGAAGTTCCGGGAGCAGAAATTTGATCTGAAACAATACATCAAGACGATCGTGCTGTCGCACGTTTACAGTCTGAGTGCAATTCCCAATGAAACCAATGTGGGCGACACCCGCAACTACTCGCGGCATTACCGTCAGCGTCTGCGGGCCGAAGTTCTGCTGGACAGCGTGAGTGAAATGATCGGCGTGCCCGATACATTTTCAGCGATGCCCAAGGATTCAACGGCCAAACAGATCTGGACGCATCGTGTGAGCTCGGTCTTCCTCGATTCGTTTGGTCGCCCCGACCCGAACCAGGATCCGCCGTGCGAGCGGACGACCGATACCACGGTCGTGCAGGTGCTGCACATGATGAATTCCCGTGACCTCTATTCCCGCATTCAGTCCAAGAATGCGAATAGTGCGAAGTGGGCCGAAAGTAAAATGACACCCGATCAGATTATGGAAGAACTGTATCTGACGGCTTATTCAAGATATCCAACCATCGAAGAAAAACGACTGGGGCGCTCCCTGTTTGAAGAGGAAGGCGCCAGCCGACAGCAGGTGATTGAAGACCTGATGTGGGCCCTGCTCAATACGCCGGAATACCTCTTCAAAAACTGACGTCCCCTGCTCCACCAGGAAACATTGTTTGACATCTATTCGAACAGGATCAGAAATGATGAACGTTTCAAAAAACTGCAATGGAATCACACGACGAAATTGCCTGCAGCTGGGCCTGGGTGCCATGACCGGCCTCGGGCTGACGGATCTGCTGCGTCTGCAGGCGCAGGCCAAAGGAACCGATGCTCCCCAGCGCAAGGCGACCGCCAAGAGCGTGATCCTGATCTGGATGGACGGCGGTCCGTCGCATTACGAAACCTTCGACCCCAAACCGGAAGCACCGGTTGAAATTCGGGGTGAGTTCAACCCGATTCCCACCAAGGTGCCCGGAGTCCAGTTCTCCCAGCACATGAAGCGGCTGGCATCGATCTTCGATAAATACTCGGTAATCCGTTCGATCCGTCACAACCAGGGGAACCACGGTGCCGGTAACCACTACATGATGACCGGTGCCCCGCCACGAATTCCCGTGGGCTGTGGTGCCTTCGTGAGCTTCCACCCCAGTATGGGTTCGGTGGTGGCACACGAAAAGCCGACCACCAACAATCTGCCCGCTTATTTCTCGATGCCGCGGATGTCGCGGTCTGGCGGACCCAACTTCCTGGGAGCCAAGTACGCTCCGTTCGTGATGTCGGACAACCCGAACTCGTCCAACTTCCGCGTACGTGACCTGGCGCTGCCCAGCGGTCTGACCGATGCCCGATACAAAACCCGCCGTGATCTGCGGGAACAGGTTGATCAGCTGAAGCGGATCCGGGACGAAGTCGCCGGTGATCCGGTATTGAACCTGGATGAATACTACGAACAGGGTTACAACCTGGTGGCTTCCACCGAAGCACAGACCGCGTTTGAGATCGATCGCGAGCCTGCCGAACTACGCGATAAGTATGGTCGCAGCTCCTTCGGTCAACGTGCCCTGCTGGCCCGTCGTCTGACGGAAGCGGGTGTGCCTTTCATTACACTGTATGAAGGGGGCTGGGACAATCACGGCAGTCTGTTCAAAACATTCAATGGCCGGATGCCTTCCTTTGAAAACACGATCGCCACGTTGATCGAAGACCTCGATGAGCGGGGGCTGCTGGATACGACGATGGTTGTGGCCCTGGGTGAATTTGGCCGTACGCCGAAAATCAATCCGGGTGGCGGTCGCGACCACTGGTCGAACGCGATGTCGGTTCTGATGGCTGGCGGTGGAACACCGGGCGGACTGGCACTGGGTGCCACCGACAAGGCCGGTTATTCCGCAGTCGAACGAGTGCTCTCTCCGGAAAACTTTGTCTCCACCGTTTACACCAAAATGGGTATCGATCCCGACAAGGTGCTCTACACGCCGGAAGGTCGTCCGTCGCACCTCGTCAGCGATCCGACACCGATTCCGGAACTGTTCGCTTAATCCGAGCCCGCACTTCGACTGAGAATGAGTTTACCAATGTCCTGCCACGCCCCGATTCTGTCCGTCGTTCTCTCTTGTTCGTTGGTATTCAGTCTGGGGACGAGCGTCATTGCGGCTCCACCCAGCGTGAACTACCTGACTCCCGCGGGAGGCCAGGTCGGACAGAAGGTTGAAGTCAGTGTCGACAAGACCCTGGGGACACAGCCGGTTTCAGTCTGGACGTCGCAGCCGGGTCTCAAAATCGAGATCCCCGAGAAGCCGGCCAAGGGAAAAGAGAAACAGTTCACGGTCGAAATCACTGCTGAAGCGAAACCGGGTTTGTACTGGCTCCGCTTTCACAATGCCGAAGGGGCTTCTGAGATTCGACCGTTCCTGGTGGGAACGCTGCCCGAAGTGACAGGCGCGGAACCGAATGAAGATCTGGAGCACGCGCAGAAAATTGAACAAACAGCGGTAACGGTTAACGGCGTCCTGGCTAAGGCGGGTGATGTCGACATCTACCAGGTCAAGCTGAAGCAGGGGCAGACGCTGATCGCCTCACAGGTCGCCAACGAACAACTGGGTTCTCCCATGGATGGCGTCTTGCAGCTGCTGAATCATCGGGGAACGGTGCTGAAGCAGATGGACGATACCCTGTGGTTCGATCCGCGGATTGTCTTTACCGCTCCCGAAGAGGGCACGTATTATATCCGCACGTTCGCGTTTCCCGCTGATCCTAACAGTACGATCCGCTTTGCAGGCGCCGCCTCTTACATTTATAGACTGACGCTGACCACGGGTCCGTTCGTCGATCACAGTCTGCCCCTGGCCTGGCATCCCTCAACGGCACAGCCGGTTACGTTGGATGGCTGGAATCTGTCTGACAAGCTCAAGACATTGATGCCTGCGGTTTCCGATTTGAGCCAGGATGCGCTGCTGAGCGCTCCGGAACTGGGAAACAACCTGACGATTCCCCTCAGCACGACACCCGTGGTGCTGGAGACGAAAGAGACGCAGTCTGAGGCAGGTCAGCAACTGACGGTACCTGCCACGGTGACGGGGAAAGTGGCCGCTGCACAGGAGATTGACGTTTATCGTTTCACTGCGAAAAAGGGCGAGAAGCTCACCTTCAAAGTCGATTCTCACAAACTGGGCTACCCGCTTGATCCGTTTGTGAAACTCTTCGATGCGAAGGGCAAATTGCTCAAAGAAATTGACGATCCTCGCCGGAATTACTTCGATGCTGCACTGGACTATACGATTCCTGCGGACGGCGAATACCGGCTGCAGGTAACCGACCGTTTCGAGCATGGCGGCTTCCGCTATGTGTACCTGCTTTCGATTCTGCCAACGGAAGCGGACTTCTCCCTGCAGGCTGCCAACGAACAGTACACGCTGACCGCAGGCGACAAACCGCTGGAGATCGACGTGACCATCGATCGCCAGAGCCCCCGCTTCAGCGATGACATCGAAGTCAGCATCGCAGGGCTGCCCGAAGGAGTGACCTGCGAACCAGTCGTGTCTAAAGTGAAGGACAAGGGAGGCAAGTCGGTCAAGCTGAAGCTGGAAGCGAAGAAAGACGTCACGTTTCAGGGGCCGCTGGTGATTCAGGGGACGAGCGTCAAAGACAAATCGCAGCAGCACACTGCGACCGCGGTCATCAAAGGGATCAGCCCCAAACGCAACACGGCCCGCCCGAAGCCCGATCTCGAACTGCCTTATCTGTGGCTGACGATTAAGAAGAAGTAAGTCGCTCGCACGAAAACCCAGCCCGAAATGAGTTGGCGTCAGCAGCGCAGTTGTGTTCTGATCTTGCATGATCCCACCGTCAGTTTCCTGCACGCTGCGCTCGGCCCGAATTGCATTCGGGCTCACCCATTCTTTCATGGTGAATTTGAACCGTAGGGGCGGGACCTGTGTGTCCGCCCGCCTGGTGGTGTTCGATGACAGATTGCCAGGTGATGGGGAACTGTTGAACCGTGCGTAAAACAAAACCAGATCGCGCCGTTCCTGCGGGTAGCCACACAGGGCTACCCCTACCTTTGGTGAAGTGAGATTCAAGAATTACTTCAACTGCTGGATCATCTCCTGGGCTTTGGCTTCGAAGATGGCCTGCCATTCGGGGGCGAAGAGGCAGTCGCTGTCTTCCTGGGCGTTGCCGACGTTCTTCAGCTGATCCGCGGTGGGGGCGTAGTAGTTGTAGCCGTTGGTGTAGCCGGCGACGAATGTGTTTTCAAACGGTGACTTCTGCTTGATGTTGAGACCAATGTTGACCGTCAGTTCGGCGGGGAAGGTGATCATGCGGAAGTCGCCGAGCTTGAAGGCGACCACTTCCACGTCGATGGTTTTGCCTGCGGCCTGGTTGCGGGTCTGGTGCTTAGTGAGCAGGCGCAGATTCGCTTTGTTGCGGCTCATCTTTTCCATCTTGTAGATGTTGTTGATGTAGCGTTCCATGTTGGCGCGGTTCTCGGCGTCCAGCTTTTTCAGGCCGTCGCGTCCCAGCTTCTGTTCCAGCATGTAACGGTGCGAATAGTAGGACGGACTCTCTTCATACAGCTTGTACTTCACGATCAACGGCAGAAATGTTTTGAGGTTCAGGCTGGTTCCCTGCAGGGAGTTGAGCAGCTGCTCCTGTTCCTGCTTGAGTTCCGCGATCCGTTTTTCATTGTTGGAACGTGGGAGTGTGAGGGTTTCGTTGATGACTTTGAGGCCGCTGTTCTCGGTGCATTGGATTTTGCGGATTGCCTTCAGGGCACTCAGCGCGAGCATGTTTCCCAGGACTTCAGCGTCGCGGGGATTGTCGACGTCTTTGTACTGCACCGGGTTGATGTCGCCGCCACATCCCTGCACGAACAAAGCGATGGTATCTTTACTGAGGTTGTCTTCGATGACCTGAGACGCCAGCCCACTCATGTCGGCGGTGTTCCCCTTGTTGGGTACACCCTGAATGGGGTGACAGGCGAAGTTATACACGACGGCCACGGTTTCGCCATCCAGTGTGTCGAGCTTGAGAATGCCGATCTCCGGATCGATGGGACCGATGCCGGCCACTTCTTCATCGGGGGGGAGTGAATAGGCGTGACGCACGTCGGCTTCTTTCCCGTTCTTGAGGAACAGCCGCCGGTTTTCCATGACGCGGTCTTCGTGACCGGTGCCAACCCCGACTTTGACGGGCACCAGTTTCTTCGCGGCTGCTTTAATCGCCTGCACCGTCCGCTGTTCGACGTCGTTACAGACGATGCCGTGACAGTGGCTGGCGTTGATCATGATATTCTGCGGCTTGATCTTGAGATCTTTTTCGATCTGCCCTCTGACATTGTCGAGGTACTCGTTGGTAATCGAACCGATTTCGCCGATGGCGACCGCATCCACCGTGACGATGGCGGCGGTGTTGTCTCCCTCTTTGATGACCAGGGCCTTCACATACAGCGGATCATTCACCAGGGGCACATCGCGGTTCGTGATATCCACCTTGGCGGCTCCCGCCATCAACTCGGCGGCAGATACCATCCCGGGGAAACAGGCCATAACCAGCAGCAGCAAGTACGCGATCAGCAGGCGGCGCGAGAAGTGATGACAGTGGGAAGCATTCCGGAGCTGGTTCATAAGAGGCCTCAGGGTTTCAAGTTGCAAGGTCACAGATTTGCAGGGGCACGTAAGTTAATATTCTTTAAATATCCATGAGCTTCAGTTTAACCGGTGTAGTGGCCCGCTTTCATCCGTTGATTGCAAAAAAAACAGAGAAATCTCAACTCGGGTTGTGGAAGCTTTAAGACCAACTCAGTGATTGGTTACTGCCGGAAACAGTTCGCGGGTGAAGTCGTCGTAGGCGTCACGGAGTTTGAGGCGTGCTTCATACATCAGTCCGTTATGGCTGCCCCGCTCGATGGTGACCAGCTGCTTGGGAATCCCGGTCTCCGAGGAAGCCGGTGCGGCGTCGAACAGTTTTTTACCGAGCTTGTAGGGGACGATTTCGTCTTCGGTGCCGTGAATGATCAGCAGCGGGCAGACGATGTTGGGGATGACCGCCTGGCTGGGGTACTGATCCCAGAGCAGCCAGGAGACAGGCACCCAGGGATAGTGGTGCGAAGCCGCATCAACCATTGAGCTGAAGGTGGAACGGAGAATCAGTCCGGCCGGCGGCGTATGCTGCTCGCAGAGTTCGCTGGCGAGTAAGGTGGCGACGCCGCCTCCCAGCGATTCTCCCATGAGGATGATGCGGCCCGGGTCAACCTTGCGTTCGCGGACCGCGTATTTCCAGAAGGCGCGGGCATCGTTGAGCAGACCGGTTTGCGAGGGACTGCCCGGGTTTTCGGCGTAGCCCCGATAGTCAAAGGCGAAGACGTGCAGGTTCAGGCTGGCCAGCAGACGGCAGGTTTCCACGCGATGCAGGCGGTTGCCTCCGTTGCCGTGGAGCAGGATCACCACGGGGCGGCCTTTGGCCAGTTCCGCATCGCACTCCCCCTGATCGGTACAGGCGACCTGTCCCGCGAGATAGTGCCAGCCTTTGAGGTCCAGGCCGTCGTCGGTCGTGGTGGTGATTTCGTGGATGATGCCGTACGGGGCAGCGGTCTGATCTGTCGAAAGTTCAGGGACGCGGGTCGGCTGATAAATGAGCCGCCGTTGTGCGAGCATGAGCACCAGCATCGCGATGACATAAAACGCGAGCACCCGTGAGACATAATAAACGAGCATCTGTTTTCCGTTTTGCGGTTTATCCAGCAGGCCGCCGGGCAGCGACTGCCGCCAGGAGCGCGGAGGTTTCGGGGTCGATTCGGTCTGGGTTTCAAGATTCATGACAGGGCAACTCAAAGACGTTTCAGGAAGTGGACGCGTCTGATCTCATTTTAGACGTTCGTCTGTGGGATGCCAGTGGGAAAACCGGAAATCGGTTTTTGCGTTTCGTTCCTGCTGGGGAACCATTAAAATCGAAACCTCTATGATTCCTGCATTTAGAAAAAAGGGCCCTCCGATGCGGCATTGTCAAACTTTCTCGCGGACGGTTGCTGGCTGGCTGACATTGATTGTGGTGACTGTCGGTTGGAACCTGGTATGTCCGCCGTTACTGGCGGACTCCCCTGCTCCGTCGTTTGATCCGGTGGAACGGGAAGTGGAAGGCTGGCAGGTGGACGTCGATCCCGCGTTGTTTTCCGAGGCGCATGCGCAGGTGGGAACGCAGGCACTCGCGGCGCTGGGGAACCATCTGCAGCGGGTGAAGTTCATCGTGCCTGCGGAACGGGTCAAGCAGTTACAGGAGGTGCGGATCTGGCTGGAGCTGAAGCATCCGCAACTGGATCGCATGCAGTACCATCCCAACCGGGCCTGGCTCGTGGCGAACGGACATGATCCGCGGTTGGCGAAGCACGTGCATATTCCGGTGGCTGCGCAGTTGTTCGCCCGGAACATGTGGGCCCAGCATCCGTATGTGGTCCTGCATGAGCTGGCGCACGCCTACCACGATCAGGTCTTGAGCTTCGATCAGCCCGAGGTGATTGCCGTTTACGATGCTGCGAAGGAAAACGGTCTGTATGAAAAAGTGCTTTCACACACCGGTCAGACGGTGCGGCACTATGGGATGAACGATCACAAGGAGTATTTCGCCGAGTCGACCGAGGCGTATTTCGGCGTGAACGATTTTTATCCGTTCGTCCGCGCAGAACTGAAGACGCACGACCCGCGGATGTTTGCGCTGCTGGAAAAGATCTGGGGCCCGGTACCGTGAATGGGTGGGGATCTTTTAAACACAATCAAGCGAATCAGGGGGTGGGCCCGAATAAAATTCGAGCTCACCCGGTGGAGGAGGGATAGCTTTAGAGGCTCGTCTTTAAGGTGTTATTTTGATTCGGGGGTGGGAGTCTCTGTCTCTGGTTCTGTGGTGCTGTACCAGGGTTTGTTGTCGATGGTCAGGTAGCGGGCGGTGATCGGGGAGCCTGTGGGGGTCAGTGGTTCGACGCGGCGGTGCATCACATCGACAATCAGACGTCGGCCGTCTTTGAGGTGCAGTACGTTCCAGGCATGTCCGGCGTGGCGGGTGGCGTCACCGTAGTTGCCGCGAACGAGGGCGACATCGAGGCCCGCTTCATCGGCGAGGATTTTAAAAAGTAGCGCCCGATGTCGACAGACGCCGGCACCGCAGAGTTGGGTCACTTCGCCGATCAGGACGCCCTGGTTGGCGTACTCGTCTGTCAGCAGGACGACCGCTGCCATGGTGGCGCGGTTCTGCTGATCCAGTGACATGCTCTGGTCGATATACTGGGCGAGCTTCAGTGCCCGTTTCTCCGGCGGCAGCGACATGACTTCCTGGGAGCGGGCGTATTCCAGATGTTTCTGCAGAGCGGGATCCCGCTGACGGTCGACGATGATCAGTTCCCGACGGGAGCGGGTCTGTCCCCGGGGATCGACCTGCATGCCTCGACCGCCGTCAATGTAGCCGTCCAGGATCTTGAGCTGGGGAGCGATGTAATGTTGCGTGTGGTAATCGCGGGCCGCCTGTTGCTGTTCGGTTTTGAGGATGGGCCGCAGCTCGGCGGCACTCTGATAGCCGCGGAGTATCAGGTCCAGATACAGATCGGTGCTGCGGGGATTCGCCTGATGCAGTTCCACTGCGAGCAGATTGGTGCCGGCCTTGAGGTTGTCTGCCGGGATTGTGAAACGTTGATAAAGTCGCTCCAGCACGCCTCCCAGGGCATTGACGGCGGTGGTCTGTGGAGTGACCTGTCCGGCGGGCAGATTGTTGCGGGCGATCTCGGTGCCATTGAGGTAGACGACGACGCCGTCATCGCTGCGGATCAACAGGACCAGCTGGCGGAGGCCGGAGTCGGCGGGAACCGTAAAGGTGTGCCGGAAGTAGGCGGTGATCTGTCGATTCTGTGGATCGGTGCCAGCGCCTGTCGGTGTGTTGATTCCCGGTTCACCAAAGCCGAGCGGTGCGGGGCCGGACGACCAGGGCTGGTCATCGAAGGTCGACAACATCCAGTCGGCCCGGGGTGGAGTGGCGGCGTCGTAATATTTCCAGATGCTGGCCTTGCCTGATGAGATCAGCGTGACTTCCGCACGCACGGGCAGCGCCTGCAGGCAGAAGCTGACCAGGAACAGCAGGCCGGTTAAGGGAAGGCGGATGTGTGGTGTGGAGATGCTGCTCATCGTTGTTTCGCTGAAGCTGTTGTGATTGAGAAAAGGACTATTAGAGAATTTTGATTTTTGACCAGTCCAGTGGGGCGTCGTCGATTTCACGAGGCGCTTTCTGCCTGGGCGGGAGATTGAGATCACTCCATTCAAATTCGAGGGTCTTGATACTTTGGCCCTGACTGCGGACGGTCGTCACGGAGGTGGGGACCCAGATCGAATCGACCTGTTCCCAGCTGACAGTGACCTCTCGAAAGGGATGCTCGGGTTGCTGCTGTATTTCTGGGTAAATCCAGATTCTGTGTGAGAGCAGCGTGAGCCCCTGTCGCTCGTTAAAGCAGAATTCATTAATAATAATCGAGGGTCTCCCATCAGCATGAATGTGACCTTTCAGTCTGACATGCAGCAGGCCGGCGGCTTTGTCTTTCGACAGTCTGATCGTATCGTCCGACGACATTAAGCCTCTGGCCATGCTTAACTGGTACCAGAATCCAACCCTTTTAATGGAGTCGGGGCCTTTCCCGATGAGGCTGCTCTGGTTGAAACCGACGTAAAGTGGATTCCAGTGCACAAGTGAGCGAGGGACTTCAGTATGGGGATTCCAGACGCGGAGAGGGCGGGAGACGGTGCTGGGTACGCCGTTGATGAGCCAGAATCGGAACCGCTCCTGCGCCGTCAGCCTGACATGAAGTTCGTAGCGGGACTCAAAGTCAGTCGTGATCCATCCCCGTGTCCCTGGCTTAAGATCCAGTCGACCTTCCAGTTTGAATACTTTCCGCAGTGTGCGTGTTTCCGTTTCACCTGCGGCCAACTGCTCGGTGTAACACCATTGTTCTTCACCGCGGACCTTTACTCGGGCGGTGCGGAGCTCATCGCGACGCGCCCGCCAGGCTTTGAGGGTTGATCTCCAACGCTCGAATTCAATGTGCTGCGGTTTTTTTGCTGTGAGGGGTGCCGATGCGGAATCTGTCTCCGCCATTACCAGTGGGAGCCAGAATAAATGGAATACAGCCAGAACAGGGATCGGTCTAATTCGTTGCATGAGCGTGAGAGACTATCTGGAACAGGGTCTAAGCGACCGTTGGTCTGTCTGAATGTTTATCTGGTTGAGGGGCGAAGGTCAAGGTGATTTACGTGTAATTCCTATTCGGGGGAGGTTGGTCTGGGGAATGGGAACCGAGTGAGGAATCGTCGCTGGCGCTCGGCCCGAATTGCATTCGGGCTCACCCCGTTTATTGTTCTATCAGCGAGTAGACGGCAAAGATGCGATAGGGGCCTGGTTCGCAGTCTTTGAAAACGTCTGCGGACAAGAGGGAGTGAGCTTCCTCGAAGGTTCGCAGCAGGCAGTGGTGATTGACGGGGACGAGTTCTGCCATGAGGTTACAGGAGAGGCAGGAGCATTCCGGGACGGGGCCCAGGGAGAAGGTCACGATGTCGAAGCCTTCCAACTGTTTTGTCGGGGGGACTTCGACGCGGGTATGCAGTCCGTTGTCGACGGTGAAGGGTTGCCAGGAACCTGCTGTATGGTATTCCTGCTCAAAGACTTCGTAATAGAACAGTCTGGTTCCCGTCAGATCGAGGCCCGCTTCCTCTGCCAGATCGCGGAGGACTGCGGGGGAGTTGAAGAGCCAGTAATTGTTGTGTTTCCAGAATTCAATGTAGTCTGCAAAGTCGTCGGAGATGCAGTTACTGAGCGCGTAGATGTCCTCGACCTGATCGTTGACGAGCCAGCCTGTGTTGGGCTCGACACGTTTGGCCAGATAGCCGGCGGGAACCATGCCGGGCATTACTGGTCTTTCAGGATGTGGGTGGGAATGCCGTCCAGGCTTTGCTGGTTTTTGTCGTGCCAGTATTGCTGGATGCCTGCGGTGCCCTGTTTGGTGGCCCAGGAAGTGAGCTGTTCGCGTTCCTCGACATAATCGTAGAAGGGAACACCCATGCCGCAGGAGGTCTGAACCAGGTCGACCTGCATATCGAAGACCTGGCGGGCGCCGGGGTTCGGGGGGAAGTGAGCGGCGAGTTCCGTCCAGTCGCTGTCGTAGGGATGCACCACGCGGGCCTGTCCGTAAAGCCTGAGGATCAGTGGTTTGCCGGTGAAGGCACAGAACATGACGGTCATGCGGCCGTCCTGCTGGATGTGAGCCGAGGTTTCATTGCCGCTGCCGGTCATGTTGAGCCAGATCACGCGGTTGGGGCCCAGGACGCGGAATGAGTCCATCCCTTTGGGGGAGACATTGATGCGGCTGTCGGCGGTGGCAGTGCCGACGAAGAACAGCCGCTGGTCGTTGATGAAGTCGATCAGTTTTTCGGAGAGTTCGTTAAAACGTTGTCCCATGGTTTGACTTTCACAGGGAAAAGGAGGTCAGCGGTCGTCGGGCGGGAGCATCATAGCAGAGGGACAATTCGAGGGCAAAATCGGTTCGGCGGGAGGAGGAACGGAACGCGGTATTTATAAGTTTCCTTAAGTTTGGAAAGCGTCAAATCTGCACAAAATGGGGCCAATTTCAGAGACGCACGCCGCCGGGACCATTACAATAAATGAAACAGCATCCCGCCTGTTTCCATCCTTTGGTACTCTCACAGAGACGACATACCCGAACTCAGCCTGTTCTCAGATGGCTTTTGAGGAGAAACCGATGACGAATTCCAGTGCGCTTAATCGTCGTGACTTTATTAAAACCGCTGCTGCCGCCAGCACGGTCTTTTCTGCCCCCCTGATCATTCCCGGCACCGCGCTGGGCCTGAACGGCACCGTTGCTCCCAGTGAGCGCATTATCCTGGGGGGGATTGGCATTCGACGACGGGGCGGCTACGTGCTGAGCCACATGCTCGAACAGCCCGATGTGCAGTTTGTGGCGATCGCCGATGTGCGTGCGGATCAGCGGAAGACCGTAAAGGAAATGGCTGACAAAGCCAACGGCGATCAGAAATGCGAGACCTATCGTGATTTTCGCGAGCTGCTCGCGCGGGATGACATTGACGCTGTGCTGATTGCCACGGGGGACCGCTGGCACGCGACCGCTTCAATGATGGCTGCGGAAGCGGGGAAAGACGTGTATTCCGAGAAGCCGTGTGCGATTTCCATCGAACTGGCCCGCAAGCTGCAGCAGACGATTCAACGTACCGGCCGTGTGTTCCAGGCAGGGACGCAGCGGCGGAATGTGTCGAACTTCGCGCATGCGGCGCACCTGGCGCAGTCTGGTCAGCTGGGAAAGATTCATACCGTGCATGCTTCGATCTACCAGTTGATCGATCGTCACGACTGGTTGCCTGCGGAACCCGAGCCCGATCCGGAAGTGGTCGACTGGAACATGTGGCTCGGACCTGCACCGTGGCGTCCTTATAACCATGCCTATGTGGATGGTGCCTGGCGCGGTCATTACGATTTCGATTCCGGGGCCAAGCTGCTCGACTGGGGCGCGCATACACTGGATATCTGCCAGTGGGCGCTGGAAGCGGATGACACGATGCCCGTCACCTATGAACCGATGGATGTGCCCAACGACAATGTGATTGAGTGCGTCTACGAAAACGGCGTGAAGCTGGTCATGCGGCGGAATGGCTGGATGGGTCTGGGAACCTGTCCGGTCCGTTTTGAAGGGGAAGAAGGCTGGGTCGAAACCGGCGACTCGGGACAGACGGCGGTTTCCTCGAACCGTTTGCGGGCCTCCCTGCCCTCGCCGAGTGCGATTCCGGGAACGTCGCCCAAGTTCCATGTGCGAGATTTCTTTAACTGTGTGAAAACCCGTTCGCAGCCGGCTGCGAATGAAGACGTGATGGCCCGTTCGCACATCGCCTGCCACGCGGCCGCGATTGCCTGGAAGCTGGGTCGCAAACTGCAGTTCGACCCGGTCAAAGAAGAATTCGTGAATGATGATGAAGCGAACCGCATGCGGAGCCGCGCCATGCGGGAGCCGTGGACCGTTTAGTCTACGCCGCTGACCGTCGTCATCCGTTTTCCTGAATCAGCTTTAATTACTTCAGCACCTGAGGGATCCTCACTCATGTTCTCGTTCAGATTCTGTCTGCTCACAATTCTTTCTATCAGTCTGTTCTCTTCAGCCAACCTGGTTTCCGCTGCGGAGAAATCTGATACCGAAGCAACCCGGCTGGTCAACGTTCTCAATTCCGATGCGTCTACTTACGACAAAGCGATGGCCTGTCGCCGGCTGGCGGCGATTGGCGATGCGAAGTCGGTGCCTGCGATTGCCAAATATCTGGGTGATGAAAAACTGGCGACCTACGCCCGTTCGGCTCTGGAGAATATCCCGGCTGACGCTGCCGACCAGGCTCTGGAAGCGGCTCTCAAGTCCGTCAAAGGGGACCAGCTGGTAGGGGTGATCAACTCGCTGGCGAAACGGAGAGACAAAGGGGCGACCGCTGAACTGGCGAAACTGCTGGCGAATGACAATCCAAAAGTCGCGATTGCAGCAGCGCATGCCCTGGGGGCGATTGGTACAAGCGATGCCGCGGCTGCGTTGAAACAGTCACTGGGAACCGACCGGGCTGCGGTGAAGCAGGAGGTCGCGTTTGCCCTGTTGATGTGTGCCCGTTCGCTGGCTGACAGCAATAAGAGACAGGCAGTCGAGCTGACGGAAGTGGTGTTGCAGGCGGACCTGCCGGAGAACGTCAACCTGGCGGCAACGCAGCGGGCGATTGTGCTGCTGGGTAAGGATGGATTCGAACTGTTAGCGAAAACACTCAAAGCCGACGACCTGGCGCGATTCCGGGCTGGTCTGCAGGCAGCACGTAAGGTGGGACCGGAAGCGTCGAGGACGTTAGTCGCCGTTTATCCGGAGCTGTCTGACGAGCGGAAGGGGCTCGTGATTGCCGCGCTGAGCCAGTCCAAAAATGCGGGTGCCCTGCCCTTGATTCAGCAGGCACTGAAAAGTGACAGCGAAGCATTACAACTGCAGGCGGTACGTGCATTGAATGAGCTCGCTCCCTCACTGTCTGCTGACGAACAGTTGCAGGTGCTCGGGGATCTGTTTGCCCTGATGAAACCCAAGGTTCCGGAGCTTGCCTCAGCGGCCCGGGAGGGAATCGTGAGCATTCAAGTCAGTCAACCTGCAGACAAGGTGGCAGCGTCCATCGAAGAGAAGACTCTGAAACTGGTGGAAAGTGAAGCACTGCCGCAGCAACTGGAAGGCCTTAAACTGGCCGGCGAATGTCGACTCAGTTCGTTGACGCCGACAGTCCTGCAGCTGGTAAATCATGCCAACCGTGGTGTTAAGCAGGCAGCCATTGAAGCCCTGGGTGGGACAACCTCCTCTCAGGATCTGCCGAAACTGATAACGTTGGCGGTTAAGAATCCAGACGATGAGACGGCCAGCAATGCCCTCAAGGCGGCCTGTGCCCGGCTGCCACTCGAAGAGACGGCCCAGACGCTGGCACAGGCGATGGACGGGGCGTCGATTGAACAACAGCAGCTGATCCTGAATCAGCTGGCGGCCATTGGCGGCGAGACCGCTTTGAAAACCATGGTGGCGGCAGCTCGTTCGAATGAGGATGCCTTACAGAACACCGCGACCGACCTGCTGGGCAAATGGGTGACAATTGATGTCGCGCCGCCGCTGCTCGATCTGGCGCAGTCGCTGGAGAATCGCAAGTATCAAATCCGTGCGCTGCGGGGATACATCCGCGTGGCCCGGCAGCTGAATATGACGCCGGCTGAACGGCTGGAAGTCTGTCGTAATACGCTCGCGAATGCGGAGCGGAACGATGAGAAGAAGCTCGTGTTTGAAGTGCTGCGGCGTTATCCGACTCCCGAAGCGGTCAACTTCACCATCAATCTGCTCAAGGAGAAAGATCTGAACGTTGCCGCGTCTGCGACGATTGTTTCGTGGGCCGAACGGGGAACGCCGATCGAGAACACACTGCTGCGAGATGCGTTGCAGCAGGTGATAACAACAACAGACAACGCGGGTCTCAAGCAGCGGGCGGAACAGCAGCTGGAACGGATCAGCGCCCAGGCGGCGCAGGAAGAGCAGGCACTCGGGTTTCAGCCGTTGTACGATGGGAAAACATTTAACGGCTGGCACGGGAACGAGGAGATCTTCCGAATTGAAGATGGTGAGATTGTCGCCGGCAGCCTGACGGAGAAGGTCAAGCAGAACGAGTTTCTGCGTTCCGATAAAGAGTACGAAGACTTCGAACTGATGCTGGAATTCAAGCTGCTGGGCGAGAAGACGAACGCGGGTGTGCAGATTCGTACTGCAGAGATTCCCAACGATCACGAAGTCAGTGGTTTCCAGGCAGACCTGGGGACCGGGTACTGGGGGTGCCTGTATGACGAATCGCGTCGAAGAAAAATTCTGGCCGGTCCGCCCAAAGAGATTCGCGATCTGCCCGTTCGTATGAATGACTGGAACACGTATCGGATTCGCTGCCAGGGGCCGCGGATTCAGCTCTGGATCAACGGGGTGCAGACGGTCGATTATGTCGAACAAGACCCGCAGATTCCGCTGAAGGGAATCATCGCGCTGCAGATTCATGGGAACCTCGTGAACCAGGTGCACTATCGGAATGTGCGTTTGCGTGAGCTGTAAACGAGCCTGAACGCAGGGAAAAACGGTCGTTCTGCACAATTTTGGCGGCCGCCCCTTGCGATCATCGTCTGTGCCGCGAAAATAGGGGTTGAGTTTCGTTTTTCACTTCGTTCGACCCCGATGAGGCACGGATGTCAGAGATTCCGCAACACATTGAAGACCTGTTCGCGCAGCTGAACCCCCAGCAACGGGCGGCGGCCTGTCACGATAGCGGTTCGCTGTTGATCATCGCCGGTGCGGGAACGGGAAAGACGACCACGCTTTCACACCGGGTGGCCTGGCTGATTTCTCAGGGCATCGATCCGAGCCGGATTCTGTTGCTGACCTTCTCCCGCAGAGCCGCGAATGAGATGGTCCGCCGCGTCGATGCACTGCTGCGGGCGATGGGTAACAGTCGTGAACACGCCGCCTCGGCCCGCTCACGGAGTATCTGGGGAGGCACGTTCCACTCCACGGCGGCACGTCTGTTGAGACGCTACGGTCAGTCGATCGGTCTGCCGGATGACTTTACGATCATCGATCGCAGCGATGCCGAAGACCTGATGAGCTCTCTGCGGAGCGAACTCGAACTGGGAAACAACGTGGCCAAGTTTCCTCGCAAAGGGACGCTGGTTGAAATCTACAGCCGCTGTGTGAATACCTGCCTCAAGCTGGAGCCGGTACTCGAACGGTATTACCCGTGGTGTCTGGAGCATGTAGAGGCACTCAAGCAACTGTTTCAGGCGTTCGTCGATCGCAAGGAGCAGCAGAACATTCTCGACTATGACGATCTGCTCCTGTTCTGGCACGCACTCTCTTCCGATCCCGCGGGGGGAAAACTGCTGCGAGGTCAGTTCGAAGCGGTACTGGTGGACGAGTACCAAGATACGAACGTGCTGCAGTCGGGCATCCTGAAAAATCTCTGTCCCGACGGAGCAGGTCTGACGGTTGTGGGCGACGATGCTCAGTCGATCTATTCCTTCCGGGCGGCGACGGTGCGGAACATCCTCGATTTTCCCGAAGAGTATCCGGGGACGACGGTGGTCACGCTCGAAGAGAACTACCGCAGTACGCAGCCGATCCTGGCGGCGACAAATCAGATCATCGATGAAGCGCATGAGCGCTACGAGAAGAAACTCTGGTCGTCGAAAATTGCCGGCGAGCCACCGATCCTGGTGGACTGCAGCGACAATAACGAGCAGGCCGACTTCGTCGTGACGCAGGTACTCGAACACCTGGAGGCGGGCATTCCCCTGAATCAGCAGGCGGTGCTGTTCCGGGCTTCGCATCACAGTCTCGCGCTGGAAGTCGAACTGGCCCGGCGGAACATTGCCTATCATAAGTACGGCGGATTGAAGTTCATTGAAACGGCACACGTCAAAGACCTGATGGCGTATCTGCGACTGGCGGAAAACCCCCGCGATGCGGTTTCCGGTCTGCGGGTGCTGACATTACTGCCGGGCATCGGTCAGAAGAAGGCGCAGCAACTGCTCAACCTGCTGGCGGAATCCGGGTTTCGCTTTGATGCCTGGTCGGAATTCAAACCACCGGCGGCAACGGTCGAGCACTGGCCCTTGTTTATTCGGCTGATGAAGAACCTGTCATCGCCGCAGTCCGAGAAAAAAGGGATCTCGTCTGAAGTCCACCAGGTGCGGACGTTTTACAGTCCCCTGCTCGATCAGCAGTACGACAATGGGCCGGCCCGCCAGCGCGATCTGGAGCAGCTGGAGCAGGTCGCCAGCCGGTTCAGCAGCCGGATGAGTTTCCTGGAAGAGATCACCCTCGACCCGCCCAGTTCAACGCAGGACATTGCCAACGACAGTAGCAAGACGGACGACGACTTCCTGGTGCTGAGTACGATTCATTCTTCGAAAGGTCTGGAGTGGGACGCGGTCTATGTGCTGCAAGCGGCGGACGGCAGCATTCCGTCCGAGATGTCGCTGGAGAGCAATGATGAGATCGACGAGGAACGCCGGCTGTTCTATGTGGCGCTTACGCGGGCGAAGAACTGGCTTTATGTCTGCTTCCCGCATCGCCAGTATTTCCAGAACCGACGCTGGAACCAGGCACACAGTTACGCGCAGCTGACGCGGTTCATTTCCTCAAAGACACTCCCCCTGTTTCAGCGGCGGCCTGCGTTTAACGCTGAGGATCTGGATACGCCCGAAGAGGCACAGATCGAAACGACGGCTGAGGACATTCGCAAGAATATCCGTAATATGTGGTCCAGCTGACTTCAGTCGGCGGAGTCGGTTGTGTCGTCAGCCGGGGTGTCGGCTTCTGTTTCCGATGTAGACTCTGAATCCGCATTCGTCGCGTCGTCCCAGGGTGACCTTTTGCGTGGCGGGGGTGGTCCGGGAAACTGGTAGTAGGTGCATTCGATGCGCCCGTTATACAGCTTGCGGCGACGGGCCTTGCGGTCGAAGATGCGTTCGAAACCGGGATGCGAGGTGAGCACGTAGATCGACCAGGTATCCAGGGGCGCGAAGACCTCTTTCATCTGGCGGTAGATGACCTCGGCTTCTTCCTTTTCGCCGAGTCGTTCCCCGTATGGGGGGTTGGTGATGATGCAGCCGTATTTGCGGGGCGTGCTGAACTCGGCGACCGGCTGATCCTGAAAATGGACGAGCTCATCGACACCCGCTTCGCGGGCATGGTAGCGGGCCATGCGGATCATGCCGGGATCGATGTCGTAACCCTGCAGACGAAATGAGAGGGCGTCGAGGTCCTGGAGGTCGCGGGCTTCTTCGCGGGCCTGTTCCCAAAGTTCGGCAGGAATCTTGTGCCACTCTTCCGCGACAAAGCTGCGGTTGAGTCCAGGGGCGGTGTTGGTGCCAATGAGGGCGGCTTCGATGGGAATCGTACCCGAACCACAACAGGGGTCGACCAGGGCACGTTCGTTGTTCCAGTAGCTGAGCTGAATCAGCCCGGCGGCGAGTGTCTCTTTAAGCTGGGCACCGGCGGTGAGTTTACGATAGCCGCGCTTGTGCAGGCCGGGGCCGGTGGTGTCGATACAGAGCGTAGCGCGATCTTTGAGGATCGAGACGCTGACCGAGTACATGGGGCCGTCTTCGGGGAACCAGTCTTTGATGTAATGATCCTTGAGACGCTCGGCGATCGCTTTCTTGACCATCTTCTGCGAGTTTTTGGCGCTGTTGATTTTGGAGCGGACTGCGGTGGCCCGCACGGGGAAGCGCGCGGAGGGGGGCAGCCAGCGTTCCCATTCCAGATCGCGGGTTTCGTCGAAGAGATCGTCGAAGTCGAGAGCCGTGAATTCGCCGAGGCAGATCAGGATGCGGTCGGCACTGCGGAGCCAGAGATTGCAGCGGCAGATCGCTGCTTTATCCGCCTGGAACATGACGCGACCGTTTTCGACGGTCTGGTCTTCGTAGCCCAGCTGCTTCAGTTCGCGGGCGACGACGGCTTCGAGGCCAAAGGTGGACGTGGCGATCAGGGTGAGCGGCTCAGACATGCGGACAGTGGTTCTTTTGGGATTTCAGTAAAACGGTCAATACCGGTAGAAAATGGGTCGAACGGTGATCATACTCTATAGAAAGGTCTCCCTCGAATTCTACCCGACAACTGATCATAAAGAAGGTTTTCAACATGCGGAATACTCCCCACCCTCATAATCGGCTTCCCCGACGGGATTTTCTGAAACAGGCATCTCTCTCGGCTCTGGCAGGCACCATGCTGGCCGGCGGTGCGGGGGAAACTGCGTCTGTGCAGGCGGGAGAAACGAAAAAAGAGAAGTCGGCGGGCGGCTATCAGCTGGGGGCGTTCACGAAGAGCTTTCAGGACATGCCGATTCCCGAGGTGTGTAAAGCGTTCAAGTCGATCGGCCTGGACGGACTCGATCTGACCGTGCGGCCCAAGGGGCACATCCTGCCTGAGAATGCGGAGCAGGAACTGCCGCAGGCATGTGCGGCGGCGAAAGAGGCGGGTGTGAAAATCCTGTTTCTGACGACGATGATTGACGAGCCCGACAAAAACGCCGAGCGGATTCTGGCGACCGCGCAGGAACAGGGCATCGACCGGGTCAAGATCGGCTATTATCGCTACAAGCCATTCGGCACGCTGGCGCAGCAGTTGAAAGAGACGACGAAGAAAATCGGCAACGTCGCGAAGCTGTGTCAGAAGTACGAAATTCTGCCCTGCGTGCACGTGCACTCAAATGCGTTTCTACCTTCACACGGGACGCAGCTGTATCAGCTGATCCAGGATTACTCGCCGCGGGAAGTCGGGGCGTATGTGGATATGCTGCACATGGTCAAAGAGGGGAGCGGCGACGGCTGGCGGCAGGGCCTCGATCTGCTGGCTCCCTGGATCTCATTGTGTGCGGTGAAGAACTTTGCCTGGGAGCGGGGTGAAGGCCGCGATAAGAAAGGCCATCAGAAATGGGAAGTCAAAACGGTTCCCGTGGCGGACGGCATTTCACCGATTCCTGAATACGTGGATGTCCTGCGGAAGCTGGGCTACGAAGGGATCTTCTCACTGCACAGCGAGTACAAGGGCCGACACAGCTGGAAAGAGTTGAGCACACAGGAATGCCTGGACCAGACGGCCGTCGATGCGAAATATTTCCGTTCGCTGTGGTCGTAAGGTTTGAACCACGAATCGCGCGGAATTGATGACTACTACGAACGGCACGAAAAACACGAAAACCATTCTGGGGTAGGGGCAGGCCTGTGTGCCTGCCCGCCTGTGGGGCCACGTGATTTTATTTAATGTGTGGATGGAATCTGTGGATGATTCGAGTTATTGACAGCAAATTCGTCGAACTGCGGGCGACCACGCAGGGTCGCCCCTACCGCGGATCTGGTTTGTATCACGTCTTTTCCATAACGGATTAGATGAACCACGAAAAGCACGAAAGACACGAAAACAAAAGACAGGGGGTGGGCCCGAATGCAATTCGGGCTGAGCGCAGCGAGCAGGAAACAGACAGTGTGATCTGCGAACTATTGAAAGAAACTGTCACACAGGAAGCAACAGAGGTCGGAGATTGCTTACCCGTTCGTGATCGTGCTCTGACAGTTTCCTGTTGTCTGCGACAACCGCGAATTACATTCGCGGTCACCCGGTTTCAATTCTTATCAATTCGGAATATGGTATTAGACTCCAACTGAGCGGCAAGGCGCTACCCGCTGGTTGTGTGTGACAGAGCTGTTGATCTTACCGGTGGTTAGCGCCATTCCGCTCAGGATGGGGTGCCTGTTTATGGTTCGGACGATCTTTGCTACTCTGACCTGTCTGGTCGTCTGTCTGACTGTATTGACGGCTGATGTGGCGCAAGCGGAGCGGCCGAATATCATTCTGATTATGGTCGACGATATGGGTTTCTCCGATCTCGGTTGTTACGGCAGCGAGATTGAAACGCCGAACATCGATGCCCTGGCGGCGGGGGGCGTGCGGTTCTCGCAGTTTTATAATTCAGGGCGCTGCTGTCCGACGCGGGCGACGCTGATGACAGGACTGCATCCGCATCAGACCGGGATTGGCTGGATGACGAATCCGCCGAATCAGACGCGGGGCTATTCCAAACCGCCGGCTTACCAGGGGTATCTGAATTCTCAGTGCGTGACGCTGGGTGAAGTACTGGGGACAGCCGGCTATGCGACTTACATGGCGGGGAAATGGCACCTGGGATTTAACGACCAGGATCGCTGGCCTTTGCAGCGGGGGTTCGAAAAATATTTCGGTTGTGTTTCGGGGGCGACGCGATATTTCCATCCGGTAGCGCCGCGGGGGATGACCTTTGGCAACCAGGATATCGAAAATCCCGAGAGCACGACAGATCGTCCGTTTTATACAACCGACGCTTTCACCGATTACGCGATTCGTTTTCTCAAGGAACATCAGGAAAACGCAAAACAGAAAACGGATCCGTACTTTCTGTATCTGGCTTATACGGCGCCGCACTGGCCGCTGCAGGCGCATGAGGAGGAGATCAAAAAGTATCGCGGCAAATACCGGATTGGCTGGGATGAACTCCGCAAACGCCGGCTGGCGAAACAGAAGCAGCTGGGACTGATTTCTGCGGAGACCAGGCTTTCGCCCCGTGATGCGGAGGTGCCGGCCTGGGAGACATTGAAGCCTGAGAAGCAGGATGAGATGGATCTGAAGATGGCGATTTATGCAGCGATGATCGATCGGATCGATCAGAACATCGGCAAGCTGGTGGACTGGCTCAAGGCGCACGATCAACTGGACTATACGCTGATTCTGTTCCTGGCGGACAACGGAGGTTGTGCTGAAGGGGGCGTGCTTGGTCGGGGTGAGTTCCGGGATGTCGAGAAACGGAACCAGGAGCACAGCAACAGTTACGGGAAAGCGTGGGCGAATGCGTCCAACACGCCTTTCCGACTGTATAAGCATTTCGCGCATGAGGGGGGAACGTCGACGCCGTTCCTGATGCACTGGCCGGCACAGATTCAGCCGCGCGCCGAGTGGTACACGAGCCCGGCACAGCTGATTGACGTGATGCCGACGTTGCTCGATGTGGCGGGAGCCGACTATCCGGAAACGTTCGCCGGCAACAAGATCCACACTCTGGATGGCATTTCACTGCGTCCGGCGCTGACGGGAAAACCGCTGGAACGGGGGCGACCGATCTTCATCGAGCACGAGAGTAACGCGTTCGTGCGTACCGGTGACTGGAAGCTGGTGGGACGAGGTGTGTCGCCGGCCAAGGGGTATCAGCCGCAGAAGTGGGAGCTGTACGATGTGCAGGCAGATCGTACGGAGCTGAATGACCTGGCGGAACGGAGGCGCGCGGTGGTGGATGATCTGAAGTCACAGTGGGAGGCGTGGGCGAAGCGTGTGGGGGTTTATCCGAAGTGAGGTGGACCGCGAAAGGGTTTGCTTCCTGGGTTTTTAACTACCACGGTCGGCACTAAAAGCACGAAAGGAATTCAGGCGTCAGTTGTCCTCACTTTCGAGGGCTGCCATTTCCAATACGTCGAGATAGTATCTTGAAACAAATGTATTTAAGAAAAAGGGCGAATTGAAAACAATCACGGACTGAGCTTTGATCCGCTTGATATCGAGTTTTTCGTCCGAAGCCAGATTAGTCTGATCCCAGACGAGTTTCACGACATCGGGTGTGACCTTATCCAGAGATGGTAATAAACGGCTCATGTCTTCCCAGAGCTCCCTGCTCTGTTCCTTAGGTCTGATCTGGTTAAAGAACCATTTATGCTTGACTGGGTCAAAGCGATTTAGAGGAGTGTCTTCTATTGGATTTTCGCCAGACCAGGTATCCCGGATGAAACTAAGGTCCTGCATTAGAGACTCGTGGCTGGAAAAGTAAGTCGCGTGCGAATTAAAAGGAATCCTGGCGCCGGACCCCAGATACAGTTTGATCGAGAAAGGATCCAGGTGTGTGATGAGCAGGTCAAACAGATTGCGAATATTTTCTAAGTTTCGCAGAACGCATTTTTTGTAAGTCAGATAGCTCTCTTCTTTCTTGGAAATGTCTTCGTCGTCCCTTACCAGAACTTCTGGCTGAAAGAAGAAATGCTGGACAGGATTGAAACTGATTTTCCCCAGTCCTTCTTCAAGAGGATAGTGTCCACGGAACTGACCCGCGCCCCATGCATACACACTGAGACTTCCAAAATGTTTCTTCGGTTTGTTCCCCGAATTCGTTTGATGGTAAGGATAGGATGTCGCAAGCGAAATTTTATAGTCCGACTGAACATCCAATTGATTAATTGTTTCGGTGAACTTATTAAGACGGGTTTTGGAATCTCGCTGCGAATCTTTGATGTCACTCCGATATTCACGATAAGGAGAGAATTGAGTGATGTTTAAACCATGCCAGTCTGAAGTGTATGAACTCCACTCGTTGACAGCCTTGATCAGCTTCCAGAATGTATCAATACAGTTGAATTCTGTCGTCTTGGGATAGATGTGGAGAGAGAGATCTTGTGACATACTGTCTGATTTTCAGTTTTCGGTGTCGGTTCCGTGACCTTGATTTCTTCAAGACACTGTGGATGGTGATGGGTTCTATTCTATTACGGAATCGTTCTGAATGTGATCTATTTTCTGTATATGAGCTTACCCCTGTTTTATCTTGAGCGGCAAGGCGCTCGCCGCCAGTAATTTTTTGCGACGCTGGATATAGTACCGGTGGCTAGCGCCATTCCGCTCACTTGTGTTGGTTTTATTCAGGGTAAGAGTGCTGCGATTACGCCGCCGATGAGTGCCATGACTGGTGCGACGAAAAAGAAGAGACAAAAAGGGAGGAGTAACGGCGTGCCACACACTGCGGTGCCGGGAGGTAAAGTGGCTGTGTATGCTGAGAACTGGTAGACGAAATAGAATCCGGCCAGCACGGGAAGTGCGGCACCGGAAGCCGCACCGATGAGAGATCGCCGTAAGTGGTTCAGGTCCTGGTCTGGCAGGTCAGGTGTGTCGGGGTCCTGAGGTGGTTGTTGATGCATCGTCTGCTCACACGTCTGAGGAGGTTGGATGTGGTTCAGGTGCATTATATCGTAAAGTTGTATCGTTGGCTGTACTTTTCGTGAGATTGCGGGGTGGGGGCTGCGAAATGCTGTGCTTCCATGAATTTATATCTACCACGGACGGCACGTAAAACACCTGAGAAATTCTCATGCAGGGGCTGGCCTGTGTGCCTGCCCGCCTGTTGGGGCACGTGATTTTATTTAACGTGTGGATGGATGCTGTGGATGACTTCGAGTTACTGACAGCAATTTCATCGAACTGCGGGCGACCACGCAGGGTCGCCCCTACTGCGGATTATGTTTGCACAGTGCCCCGCAGTATTTATTGTTATATCGCGTTCATTCCAGAGCGGATTTGATGAAGCACGGACGGCACGTAAAGCACGAAAGAAATTTAGTGGGTCGCTGGTTTTGTGGTTGGATGCTGATCAGTGCAGTGTCTGATATTCAGCTGGGTGTGGCTGGTGCCGATGTTTTATAATTCGTGGAGATGAGGGCGCTCGTCGATTTGTTGAGACAAGCTGTTTTGATCGCGGGGGCTGTGGTCTCCTGCGCGCTGCGCTTGGCATGAATTTAGTTCGGGGTTACCCCTGTTTTTTCCTGAGCGGAATGGCGCTAGCCACCGGTGTTATCTGCAGCATCGCTAAAAAATACCGGCGGTTAGCGCCTTGCCGCTCACGGTGGGGGGGCCTTTTGTTTTATCAGGTGGGTGGATACATGGGGCCGTTACTGCGCGATGAATGTTACTGGAGGGATGTTTGATGTTTTGGAATCATCTTCAAAGGCACGGGGAGGTCAAGACAGAATTTTGTCCTGATGTGACCGGATTTTGTCCTGGTCTGGCCCGGAATTTGTCCCGCTGTGGCCTGATTTTGTCTCGTTTGGGGGACCTGTTTCTGGGGAACCGGTTCTCAGAAAACAGGTGGATCTATAGTGAAAAACGACGGAGATTCAGGTGCTGCTGTGTCAGTGGTGGGCTGTGTTTCGGTACTCATTGACCCGCCTCGCGCGCGAGCCAGGAGGGAAACATAGGGATCGGCGGGAGGGAATCAAGTTCAGTTTGTGTCGTGGATAGGGGGCAGTGGTGCGGGGGTATGCAGGTGGGAAACAGATCAGGGGGATGAGGATTTGGAACCACGAAAAGCACGAAAGACACGAAAATGCTGGAGCGTTCGGATGTGGAATGTGATTCGAGTTTACTTGATTAACAGTGGAAACTGGCTGGCGGGAACCAGGCGGCCTTCGTATTGGACGAAGGCTTTGCCGCGGATCTGGTCGACGATGCGTTCGCCGGGTTTCAGCTCGAGTGATTTGATTTCGAACAGATTTGGATCGAGTGGCTGGTTGAGTTTTGATTCGACCAGTTTGAAGTTCTGGCGCAGGTCGATTTCTGTCTGGTCTGCCAACCGGGAACTAAAGCGGACCACATCGACTTCGTGAGGTAAGAAGATATCGCCGACCTGATTGTAAAGAAAGGTGCGTTTATGGATCAGTCTTGAGCCACGGAACTGTTCGTATTTGATGGCGTTGAAACCAAAGCGGGAGTCGTAGGTTGTTTCAGAGCGGATGGGGGCAACTTCGATTTCTGGTGAGTTATAATCGATTTTGACGAGGTATTGACGGTGATTCGATTCCGGAGTGAGTTCTGTGATCATAACCCGCTTGGTAACTTTGAAATTCTCTTCAGTGCCTGGTTTGCCGCTCAGTGCGTCGGCGTACATACGACAGGTTCTGGCAAAGGTGTGTGAGCCGTTACCAGTCAGTTCCCGGGGATCGAAGAAGAGACCGTTGTGTTCGGATTCAAACTGGAGCTTACGAAACAGGACGCGTCCTTTGGAGCCTGGGATCAGGATTCCTTCGGGAAAACCTTTGACGGAGCCGAAGGGTTTCTCACTCAATTCCCAGACGTCCAGACCCTGGACGATCCATTGGGTGTTTGTTGGGTGAACCACTTTCATGGGAGTCTGTGGCGTCAGCAGGTTGAACTCATCGGGCTTTCTGGTTTTGTGGTAATTTACCCGCAAGCGGTCGTGAATTTCGTCCAGCCAGAAGGTGTTCTGTCCCTCGGTGGTTTGCCATTTGGAATCTTTGGTAATGCGCGGATCAGTTAACCGGACTTGATTTTGAAAGAGGCAGGTTCCCTGCCAGGTGTGGATGGCGTCGAGATTTTTGGTGAGTTCCTCTGCGAGGAGTTGCAGCGCGTGTTCGGTTTCCGCGGCATTGAGTTCGCGCTTTGGTGTGGTGTCGGCAGCGGTACTCGGGGTCGAGGCGGTCAAACAGAACAGGAGTGTAAGGCTGAGGAGCAGACGAACGGACATGGCGTGTTCCTGACGGGATCGATTGAACAATGACCGGTTAATTTATGCGTGTATAGTATAGCAGGGAAAGGGGACGCGTGGTGAGAAATCTGAGGGGAACCATGGAATGCACGAAAAAGTCCTGAGCGGAATGGCGCTCGCCACCCGTGTTATCTACAGCGTCGCCAAAAATTACCGGCGGCTAGTAACTCCGCTCTTAAGTTCGTTCTCACCAGAAAGAATATTTACGCCGTCTTCCTGTTTTTTGTAGACCACCAGATTACTGGTGACAAAAATGCTCTTCCGAGGTCTGATGAGGAATCTCACCTCA
>NZ_JAVJSQ010000008.1 GCF_040219335.1 Gimesia sp.
GCTAGTAACTCCGCTCTTAAGTTCGTTCTCACCAGAAAGAATATTTACGCCGTCTTCCTGTTTTTTGTAGACCACCAGATTACTGGTGACAAAAATGCTCTTCCGAGGTCTGATGAGGAATCTCACCTCACCCACCAGAACCAGGGAAGAGCAATGTCAGGCAAGGCTGCCCATATTGAATTGACGACGCGTATGTACGAGATTCTAACGCAACTGACTGAGAGTCGGAATGCCAGTCAGGCAATTATTGTTCGCGCCCGGATCATACTACTGGGCTTCGATCAACTGAAAAACCAGGAGATTGCCACTGCCGTCGATCGCTGCGCTAAAACAATCGGGATCTGGAGACGTCGCTGGCGTGACTCTTTTCAGGCACTGCTGCAGATGCAGTTCGACCTCAACCAGAGCGCCTTCCGACGGGCAATCATCGACACCCTCAGTGATGCGCCCCGCAGTGGATCGCCGGGACGTTTTACTGACGAGCAACTGACGGGACTGATTGCCCTCGCCTGTAAAGATCCCCAGAACAGTGGTCGCCCGGTGACTTCCTGGACGGGAGCCGAGCTGGCTGATGAAGCACAACGACGCCAACTGGTCGATGCGATTTCCGCCAGCCATGTTAACCGTGTCCTGCGCGAAGTGAATCTGAAGCCGCATCGCAGCCGTTACTGGTGCAACACGACTGAACAGGATCCTGAAAAGTTTCAACGAGAGGTAGAGACAGTCTGTCGAACCTATCGGGAAGCACAGCAGTTAGCTGACGAGCAGCAAACGCACACGGTCTGCATTGATGAAATGACCAGCCTGCAGGCCAACGAACGGCGGGCTGAAACAAAACGGGCACGTCCCGGACAGCCGGCCAGAGAAGAGTTTCAATATACGCGACATGGTACCGTCTGCGTGACTGCCAACTGGCATGTGACCCAGGGACAACTCCTGGCCACGACGATTACCGAAACACGTGACAATCATGACTTCGCCCGACACATCGCACAGACCATCTCCACTGATCCACAGGCGGGCTGGGTGTTCGTGGTCGATAATTTAAATACGCACTGCGGCGCGCCGCTGGTCAAGCTGGTGGCAGAACAGTTGGGTATCGATCCTGACACCCTGGGAAAGGTCAAACGCGAAGGTGTGCTGAAAACGATGACCAGTCGGCGTGAGTTTCTGACCGACCCGGCACATCGCATTCGTTTTGTGTATCTGCCCAACCACAGTTCCTGGTTGAACCAGATCGAAATCGTGTTCGGCATCATCAAACGCCGCGCACTGCGTCAGGGCAGCTTCACTTCCAAACAGGATCTGATCGAGAAATTACGGCGGTTCATTGAATACTTCAACCAGCATCTGGCCCGCCCCATGCGCTGGACGTATACCGGCCACCGCACACAGAAACAACAGCAGATCGAACGCCCCCGCACCTGGAGAGAACTCAGGAAAACCAGGAAGCAATGGCAACAATTTGCTCTGGTGGGAAACTATTTGTAATCGGAGTTACTAGCTGCCGGTAACCAGGGTAGACACTGCATACAACACTAGTCACAAAAGGGATTCCTCACTTACTAACTTGCGATCACGTAACCATTTGCTACACTGGTGAAACGTGCACTGAATGGCTCTGGTCGTTTCATTTTTATTGTACTGTCCGTGGTAAAGAAACAATTACCCATATAGTCCCTATCGGAAAACGGACTCCTCTGCCCGATACGCGAACCATCCTAGGAAACTCCCGTATGAAGCTCATCGAACTTAGAATTTCCAATTTCAAATGCTTTGGGCCTGAACCAGTAAAAGTCTCATTCATTGATTCGACAACGTTCCTGATCGGCCCTAATGGATCGGGTAAAACTGCTATTCTTCAAGCGCTCGCCAGGATGTTCGCTAGTAATCCATCTTTGCGAAAAATCAGGCGAGATGATTTTCATGTACCTTATGACGAACAAGAGAGTCCAGAGGAAAGGACATTGTTTATCGAAGCTGACTTTTCACTTCCTGAAGTAGCAAACGAAGAGGATAACTCAAATACAATTCCCCCCTGTTTCAATCACATGAGACTCAGTGAGGATGGAGGAAACATTTCCATACGTTACAGGCTGGAAGCCACGATGGGGATTGATGGAGATATTGAAGAAAGTCTGTTTTACGTCACAGGCCAGGAGGCAGATGATTCTCCCAAAAAATCACGAGTATCAAGAGCAGAAAGAAATCACATTGCTGTCCATTATCTCCCCGCAAAGAGAGATCCAAACGATCATATCCAGGCAAACACAACATCATTGCTCGGACGAATTATTCGAGCAATTGACTGGAGTGAAGAAGAACATCAATTTACATCCATTTCTGAAGACATTATGTCTTTGATTTCTCAGAATTCTGCAATAGAAAACGCGAATCAACAACTTTCCGAAGAATGGGAACACCTACACAAGGGAAGTCATTTTCAAAAAGCCAGTTTATTCTTTGGTCTGGAAAGTCTTGAAAGACTGAGAAACAACGTATCAATTGAATTTACTCCAGCTCATGGAGCGTCCACTATTGATTTCTCCTTACTTAGTGATGGCCAAATGTCACTGCTTTACCTTTCATTAGTCACTGCTTTTATCGAAATCAGTCGAACAGCAATGAAGATTGATGAGGATGATGAGCAGAAAATTGATGTAAGTAAATTAAATCCACCGATCTTTTCTATCATCGCAGTTGAAGAACCTGAGAACAGTTTATCTCCACACTATCTCGGGAGAATTAATACCCTGCTCAAGGGAATTTCCAGTGAAGAGGATGCTCAATCGATTGTTACAACTCACTCGCCAGCCATGCTCCACCGAGTTCCGCCAGACCAAATAAGACATACTAGAATTGGACAGGATCGATTGGCATCGGTAAAAGAAATTCGACTACCGCCCAAAAGCAAAATGGATGTGTATAAATATGTGCGAGAAGGAATCTTATTAAATCCAGAAATTTATTTTTCACGATTTGTTGTTTTAGGCGAAGGCCCTAGTGAGTCTATTGTACTTCCTAGACTTTTTGAAGCGGCAGGCCTGCCAGTAGATGAAAATGGAATCACAATAGCTCAACTTGGAGGACGGCATGTCAATTATATGTGGAAAATACTAACCGATTTAGGCATTCCGTATGTAACATTATTAGATTTGGATTTAAGTCGTCATCAAGGTGGGTGGGGAAGAGTCAAATATGCTTTCAATCAGTTAAATCTTGTTAACTTAGAAGAATATGACGGAATTGAGAACATACCTCAATGGGATGAGAGCAGCCCATTGGATGAAAATATTGAGGAGGAATGGGATAAGGATTGTATTAAGGTACTAAAAAAAGAACGTATTTTCTTTTCAGAACCGCTCGATTTGGATTTTTCAATGATTCTTAGTTATCCCAAAGCCTATGGGATAGAGACAGATACCCTAGAGTTTCCAGACGACACTACTATCAAATCAGTCTTGGGAAAATCGCATGCAGAAACGGATTGGTATGATGAAAATGAACTAGAGTTCTTTGACAGTTACCATAAATTATTCAAGCTTGGTAGCAAACCTGCAGCTCATATAAGGGCACTATCAAAATTAAACAATCAAGCTATCCTTGATAATTTCCCCGAATCATATCGCCAACTGATAAAAAGTGTAAAAACTCAGTTACAAGAGGTTTATGAATGATTCAGCGCGATGTCTGGATGCCATCAGGTGGAATAAAACTGGAACCTAATGCATTTACTGCTGCAACCTCTTTCAAAGGTAGCGTAGCACTCATGGCAGGACCAGGTGCAGGGAAAACTGAAATGTTGGCACAAAGAGCTGACTTCTTACTTCGCACAGGAAAATGCAGATTTCCTAAGAGAATTTTAGCGATTTCATTTAAGAGAGATGCCAGCTCTAACCTAAAAGAGCGTGTCCAGAATCGATGTGGGAGGGAACTATCTTCGAGATTAGACAGCCATACGTTTCATGCTTTTGCCAAACGAATTATTGATATTTTCCGCCCCTTCCTGAAGGGCGATGATCAACTTGATGAAAACTATATCATAGCCAAGCATCGGGCACCAAAAACACAAATCACATTCAATGACATGGTCCCTCTGGCAAATCAAATTCTAAGAAGTTGTCCTGAGGCGAGGAATTCTGTTTTACAAACATACAGTGATGTTTTTCTGGATGAATTTCAAGACTGCACAAAGGACCAATATTCACTCATTAAGCTTGCATTTTTAGAAAGTGATACACGCCTGGTAGCCGTTGGAGATACAAAGCAAAAGATCATGGGCTGGGCTGGTGCACTGGATGGTATCTTTCTCGACTTTAGAAATGATTTTGATGCACAATCTTTGAATCTCTACCAGAACTTTAGATCCCTTCCTCGAATCCGACGAGTTCAAAATGATATGGTCAAAGATATTGATCCCGATGCTGCCGTAAAAGATGATGAATTACTTGGTGATAATGGGATAGTCACAATTGAGTCCTTTGCTAATGAAAAAGTAGAAGCAAACTGGATTGCTGACTCGATCGAGAGTTGGATTAATGCTGGAATTCCACCTAGTGAGATTGCAATTCTGTGCAACACACAACCACATCTTTATGCCAAATCCCTGATGGATGAACTAGAAGATAGAAATATTCCATTTCGAAATGAGCAAGAAGTTCAAGACTTATTTTGCGAACCAATTTATAAGTTAATTGTTGATTTTTTAGTTGTCTTACGTGGATCAAACGAACCAGATTCTTGGGAGCGTTTTTTTTCAGTAGTAGCTCCAGATCATTTTGATGATACTAATGACATAAGATCGAGGACTTGGAGCGATTTCATTGAGGAAAAACAGTCTGAGTTAAATGGTTCAATTGATTTTACATCCATCTGGGAATGCGTTGAGGAGTTAATTCAGAATTTAGGTGATTCCGGAGTCAATGAATTATCTCGTGATTATGAAAACAAAAAATGGTTCAGTGAACTTTTAGATTCATCAGAAAAACAAGTACAAAATTGCTTCAATGGAAATGCTGATTTTGTAGAGTCACTCAAAGGATTGTCTAATTTTCATGCAGTAAGAATTTTAACTATTCACAAATGTAAAGGCCTTGAGTTCAACACAGTAATTGTTCAAGGAGTTGAAAAAGAGACATTTTTTGGGAAACTAAAAGATTCTCAATGTGCATTCTTCGTTGCTATATCACGCGCCAAACAAAGCCTGATTATCACCAAATCAGAATTTAGAACTAAGCTACCTGGTGCAAATGATTATTGGAAACAGAATAGAACTTCCTACGATAAATTCATAAGCTATGTGGAGCCTCACGTTGGTGGTGAGGCATAAGTAATTAGCATGAAAATCACCGAAGCCCAACTAATTCTTCGTCAACGTCCCTCTGTAGGTGTCTAGGGTATCCCAATCGGCTCCTAGAGACGATGGACCTTATTCCAGAGCATTTCTGGATAAAAGCGATGTAAAAAAAAGTGTTAGTATGAATAAGCAGAGATATCTTTTCTTCAAATACGGTTTAGTCCTATCAATAGTTCTATTATTAGTTTTATTGATTCTCCAATTAACTGAATCTCTAGAAAATTCATTTAATTATTTAACACTGGTCTTCTCTTTTTTTGCCATTTGCATATCGCTCTATTCTTGTAAGATTGCTGATGAAGCTTACCACTCCAGCTTGAGGCCGATTCTTGTATTTGTCTTAAAAAATGACGGCGGAAAAAAACGTTGGATGATTGAAAATGTGGGTAATGGTGCCGCATTGAACATAAGAATCTATAGAGGTGATCTGAAAACTGACTGGCTTGAAGGAAAAAAATTCTATCCGATTCCTGCGCGAACACGTATTGAATGTCCTCTACAAGACGCATGTAATCGCCTCGGTGCAGCATACGAATCAGTCACTAAAGAAAAGTATCATAGTATTTGTGGAGATTATTACACTGCGCTTGAAGAGGGTGAAGGTCCTGTAGAATGGAACAAAATTCCAACGCAGCGTCATGAAGAACTCACTGAGAGAGAACCGCTATAGTATCTACTAAAGATATCCTCTATGGCTTCTACTCTTAAGCGGTATTGAAACCAATAGCATACGCCGGCCCCCCATTCCTCTTTCATTTCCCACATTCCCGGGAACTCTGCACTCCGCTGGTGCGCAGGAAATTGCTGTGAAAGTTGTTGACAGTCGCTGAGGGGCACTTTTAAGATATACTGTGCCCCTGTTTATTTGTGGGCACTTTTGTCTAGATCGCCAGCGCCATTCGGTGACAGGCAGCATTTCGCCCTGCTGCCCGCGGTTTCTGCAACTGAGTTTCTACCTACTCTGCCCCAGACACAATCGATTTCCCGTCAGCATGGAACGATATCATCTATGAACAGCTCCGCTGCCAGCCAACATGAGGTTTCGGAAGAAGTCCTCAAGAATGCCCAGTTTATTCAGGCCGTCCGCGACCAGGTCGCCACGGTCGTCGTCGGTCAGGATGAGGTCGTCGAACGCCTGTTGATCTCGCTGTTTACCGGCGGTCATATTCTGCTCCAGGGGGTGCCGGGACTGGCGAAAACACTGCTCGTTTCGGTCCTCTCCAAATCGATCGACCTCGATTTCTCCCGCATTCAGTTCACCATCGACCTGCTGCCCTCCGATATTCTGGGTTCGCAGATCCTCGATCAGAAAGCCAACGAGTTCGTCACCCGCACCGGGCCGATCTTTACCAACCTGCTGCTGGCCGACGAAATCAACCGGGCCGCTCCCAAGGTGCAGGGGGCGCTGCTGGAAGCGATGCAGGAACGCAAGGTGACCATCGGCAACGAAACCTTCTCACTCCCCGCACCGTTCCTGGTGATCGCCACGCAGAACCCGGTGGAACAGGCCGGAACCTTTGAACTGCCCGAGGCCCAGCTCGACCGCTTCATGCTCTGTCACCGCCTGGACTATCCCGATCCGAGTGAGGAACGCGAAGTTCTCAAACGCAACATGGCACTCGGCATTCGTCGCGAAGACCGCGGGGCCGTGGTGAATACCGAATTCGACGTCATGCAGCAACAGCCCGTCGGCACAGCCGATGACCTGGTCGCCTGCATGCAGGCCGTCAACGACATTCACGTCAGCGATACCTTCGTGGAACACGTGATCGAAGTCATCAACCGCACACGCAATCATCCCAACATCGAACTGGGCTGCAGTCCGCGTGCCGGCATCGCGCTGGTCAAGGCCTCCCGCGCCCGGGCACTGATCCAGGGACGCAACTACGTGATCCCCGAAGATCTGTTCGTGCTGGCCGAGGATGTGATCCTGCACCGCATCCGGCTGAATTACGAAGCGCTCGCCGACGGGCTCACCGGCAAAGGAGTGCTGCAGGATATGCTCCGCGACCTGGGGGCAACGCCATCCCTGGTCGGGCGGGAGGACTAGTCGCCGCTGTCTCGAATCACGTTATCGAATACTCTCACAAATTTAAAACAGGTGCTGCATGGAAGGCTTACTGGAACAGATTGATCCGCTGGACGCGCGGCAGTTCTACATTGCCGTCAAGCGACTCGCGGACAGCCTGAGCTACGGGACTGACAAGTCGCCGTTCCTCGGTTCCGGGCTCGAGTTCTTCCAGTCGCGACCCTACCAGGAAGGGGATCCGATCAAAAGCATCGACTGGCGGGTCACCGCCCGCACCGGGAAGCTGTACATCAAGGAATACGAAACCCCCAAGCGGCTCCCCTGTTATCTGCTCATCGACACCTCCGCTTCGATGATGATCAGCTCCACCGCGAAAAGTAAATACGGTCTGGCTTTGCACATCGCGGGCGGGCTCGCCTTTGCCTGCCTGGAACGCGTCAGTCCCGTCGGCGTTCTCGGCGTCGGCGAAACCGATCTGCGGATTCATCCCAGCCTTTCCAAAGACCAGGTCATGCAGTGGCTGGTCCGCCTGAGACGCTTCCGCTACGACGAACAGACCACCATCGGTCAACGGGTGGCCGAGTTCAGCCCCAGCCTCAAGAGCCGGGCGCTGATTATCGTCCTCTCCGACCTGCACGATCCCAAAGCGGTTCCCGCCCTCAAGCAACTCGCACAACGACACGATACAGTGGTGATCCAGTTTCGCGATCCCGCTGAGACCGGGCTGCGAGGTGCCGGACTGATGCGGGCCCGCGAAGCAGAGACCGGCAGCGACTTCGTTACACACGGACGCAAGGTCTGGCTCGACCAGGAGCAGATCGACTTCCAGCTGAAACGCAGCGGCATCGATCATCTGTTAATTGAAACGGACGAGCCGTTCGTCCCCCATTTAAGGCAGTTCTTTTCTTCCCGCGATATTCTCTCACGAGGGAGCCGTTAATGAGAGACCGGCAGGCATTTTTCCGAACTCTGATTCTGCAGACACTCGCGCTGGTTCTGCTGGCCTGCGTCTACGGAGCCACACCGTCTCCCACCGCCGCAGCAGAGGAGCCCTCCAGTGCGTCGGTCGGCATGTCGCAACGCATTGAGGATGTCATCCTTCCCGGTTCCGAACTGCAGGTCAAGCAGATCGCCGACGACGATCCGATCATCTTAAGGATTGTCAGCCTCCACCCACACGGCCCGGACATGTTCCGCTATGAACTGGAATACTACGGTCTCAAACCGGGTGAATATAATCTGGCAAACTTCCTCGAACGCAAAGACAAGAGTGAATTGGGCGAACTGCCCGCGATTCCGGTGAGCATCAAGTCGATTCTCCCCGCCAGTCGCGTGGAGCCCAACAGCCCCTCGGCCACATCGATACCCCGGATCGGCGGCTACCAGTTCTGGATGACCATCATCTTCCTGCTCTGGGCGGTGGGCGCCTTTCTGATTGTCTTCGTCAAACGCAAGTCAGCCAATGAGACCGACGACACACAACAGCCGCCCCCCTCGCTGTCAGATCGCCTGCAGCCCATGGTCGAAAAAGCGATCGCGGGTAAGCTGACCCAGACACAGATGGCAGAACTGGAAATGATGCTGGTCGCGTTCTGGCGGAAACGACTGCACCTGGAACAGACCGACGTCGCCGAGGTGACCCGGATTTTAAGACAGCACGAGGAAGCCGGCCCGCTGCTGCAACAGCTGGAAATCCTGCTGCATCGCCCCGACGCGGATCCGCAGTTGAACAGCCCGCAGATCGCGCAGATTCTGGAACCGTATCAGAATCTGCCCGCCGATGCCCTCGACGAGGAGCTGGCGTCCCTCGCTACCTGAATACAGACCGAGTTGGAATTTACTGAAACCGAAATCAACACAACACAAGGCAAACTGGTAAATCGACGTTATGAGTTTTTCACATCCCTGGGTACTCCTGTTCTTAATCGTGCCGATCGCGCTGCTGGTCTGGATCTGGCGGCGTGACGGGGGACACGTCGTGCTCCCCTTCGACCACGGAGTTCAGACGCGCGGACATGCCTGGGGAACGCTGGTCAATCTCGCGCAATCACTGCCCGCACTGATCCTGGCGGTCGTTGTACTGATTCTCGCCGGGCCACAACAGCTGAGTGCCCCCAAAACCAGGCGGGTGCTGACCAACATCGAATTCTGCGTCGACGTCTCCGGCAGTATGACCGCCTCCTTCGGCGAAGGCACACGCTACGATGCCTCGATGGCGGCGATCAACAAGTTTCTCGATTACCGCGAAGGCGACGCCTTCGGCTTGACCTTCTTCGGCAACGAAGTCCTGCACTGGGTTCCCCTCACGACCGATGTCTCCGCGATCAAGTGCGCGCCCCCGTTCATGGATCCCATGAGCCCCGGGCATCCGCACTGGCTGGGAGGCACCGAAATCGGCAAGGCCCTCCGCGCGTGTCGGGAAGTACTCATCTCACGCGAGCAGGGGGACCGGATGATAGTCCTCGTCTCCGACGGCTACAGCTTCGATCTCGGGAACGGACAGGATGTGGAGATTGCCGAAAAACTCAAGGTGGATGGCATCGTGGTTTACGCGATTCACATCGCAGCCAGTGAAGTGCCCGGTCCGGTTGTGAACATCACCGGTCTCACGGGGGGCGAGGTCTTCGAGCCCGAAAGCCCGCAGGCACTGGAAACCGTATTCAAGCACATCGACGAAATGCAGGAGACGCGCCTGGAACGAACGGCAGCGGAGTCGATGGACCACTTTTATCCCTACAGTCTGGCAGGGCTGATCCTGCTGGGGAGCAGCACACTTTCACTCTTTGGATTGAGGTTTACACCGTGGTAGCAGGACTGGCGGCAATTGTGATCCTGGTGGTAGCCACTGGCGCGGAAATGCTCCACGCCCGGCGCATCAGGCGGATTGCGCCCCTCGTCTTCGGTCCCTCCGCCCAACCCGCGGCCTGGGCCCGCATCGTGCCTGCACTTCGCGTGCTCTCACTCACGGGTCTCTGCTGGGGACTGATCACCCTGCTGCTGCTGCCTCCCAAAATTCATGCGGCCCAGGCCATTCCCGATAACGAAATGAAACACCTGCTGATCGTGCTCGATGTCTCGCCCAGTATGCGGCTCGAAGACGCCGGTCAGAACAAGGATCAGGCCCGCATGCAACGCGCCGCGCGGCTCATGGAATCCTTTTTCGAACGGGCCAATATGAACCGCTACCGGACCAGCGTGGTCGCCGTCTATAACGCGGCCAAGCGGGTCGTCGAAGATACCCGCGACCTGGAAGTGATTCACAATATCTTTAACGATCTCCCCATGCATCACGCGTTCGTCTCCGGCGAAACCGATCTGTTCTCGGGACTCGAAGAAGCCGCGGAGCTGGCGAAACCCTGGAATCCACACAGCACCACGCTCCTGCTCATCAGTGACGGCGATACCGTGCCCGGTGTCGGCATGCCCAAAATGCCCGTCTCGGTCGCCAATGCGGTGGTGATCGGCGTGGGAGATTCCGTCAAAGGCTCCTTCATCAACGGACACCACTCCCGCCAGGATGTCTCTACGCTGCGACAACTGGCTATTCGTCTCAACGGCACTTATCACAACGGCAACGAAAAACATCTCAGCACCGACCTGATCGATCAACTGGCGGTCGGCGGTGAAGAGAACCCCTTTGAGAAACTGACCCGCCGCGAATACGCCCTGGCGATCTGCAGTCTCTCGGCATTGATCTACGCCCTGATTCCCTGGTTGCTGCATTACTGGGGCACCGGCTGGAAACCGGGAGTCTTCACCAGTCGCAAGGAACGGGCACGGGCTCGGAAAGAAACGGAACGGAAACAGAAGTCAACACAACTGCATCCCTCGGCCACATGACCGACGGAAAACGGAATACAGGAAACCAGTTTTGTCACTTGTGCAATGGAAACTGATTGCAGGAAGGAAAGTCCAATGAGAATTATGCTGCTACTTTGCTGGGGGCTGGTCCCGCTCTTTCTGGGCGCCTACCACTACGGACCAGGACAGGCACAGCTGAAGCTCGATGATGTGGACCGGAGAGTTAAAGTCGCTGAGACCGCCGAAGAGCAGGGCAACTGGAGTCAGGCAGTGGCGCTCTACAACCAGGCTTTGCCACTGGTGCCCGCAGACAATGTGAAAGAATCACGCAAAATCCGTCTCGCACGCGACAAAGCGATGATGTTCTCCGGAGAACTTCCTGAAGCCTACCTCGATTTGCAGGCCCTTCTCGGTGAACTTCAGTCCGAAGAGAAACCCGATGCGGAACTGTTAAAAGAGACACGCTCCGCGATGGCTAATGCGGAATATTATGTTACCTGGACGCTGCGTCTCGAAGGGGTTGGCAAAGATGGCTGGGAACCCATCATCGAGTCATCGCGTCAGAACTATCGCCTGCTTGCAGAAAACGCAGAGAAAACCGGCGACAAAGGTGACCTCAAAGAACAGCAGGAGAATCTGGAAGCCGTCATCCGGCTCGCAAATCTCGATCTGACCGACCTGCAGGGCATGCCGATTCCCAAACAGTGCAAATGCAAAGGCTGCTGCAACGGTGTCTGTAACGGCAAGAAGCCGGGGAAGAAGCCAGGAAAAGGCAAGGGAAAGAAAAAGGAAAAGGACCATCGTGGCGCCAGTGCCGGACCACCGCCGGATAAAAGTGGTTCGTAATGTCTGACGGAGAAGGGGGGATTCGCCGGTGAATCCCCCGGACGACTGCTGAAACGTATTTGATTCTAAATTCAAGTAAAGGTGACTTCCGATGCAGCGACTGCAACTCGCTCTTTCGATCACAATCGCGACGCTCCTCTGTGCAGCTGACGACCACTCCAGCCTGGCGCAATCTAGCGCGCGAACTTCGTCGGGACAGGTTTCAAAACTTTTAGCGGCCCCGGTCCTGGCACCCGTCCCAGTGTCGGGCAGTCTCACGGTCACGACCGCACCTGCCAGTGTGCAGACCAGTTCCGCAGCCGCAACACAGAGTGCCTCGTCCTCCAGCACGGACGCCCAGCAGAAAGCCTACGAACAGAAACGGCTGGCCGCGATCAAAAAACTGAAGTTCGATCGACGTCCTTCTGCTCGCATCCAGGCCTGGGCTGCACCGGAAAAAACAGACAAACAGCAGCCGGAAGAGAAACAGCAGCCGACCGAACAGCCCCTCGTCGCACAGAAACCGCTGACTCCCGAGCAGCAGGCTGCCGCCGATAAAAAGGCACAGCAGGCGAAACTGGATGCCGAACTGAAAGCCTTCGAAAAACAACTCGCAACGTTGCAGCGCGATGTCACAGACGGGGACTGGAAAGCCGTCAAAACATTTTTCAAGACCCTGCCGCAGGAAGAGTCTCAGGCCCTCTACCTGCAGTTACTGTCCTCCCTGCAGAATCCGGAACGTCCCTCGGGAACCCGTTATCCCCAGTTCTCCGAGAAAAATGTGATCTCCATCGACGACTTCTTCCAGCTGGCAGCACTCCTGCCCGAAGATGCCACGGAAAAGATCGATGCGAAGAATCTGCCTTCAGGCTCGGTCAGTTCCGCACAGCTTCAGCAGATGATTCGCCAGAATCCGCAGCTCGCGGCACAGCTCCAGCAGAAAATGAACCAGAAGAACACGTACTTCGGCCAGCTGACGGGCATCTTCCGCATCTCGCTGGGGAACGGGTACGCGATCCAGGAATATCTCAAAGCGTTTAACGAACAGTTGCAGAAAAAAGAGCCCGTTCTGAGCAAACGCCAGGTCGCACAGTTACTGGCCGATTCCGGACAGGCGCAATATATGGCCGAGTACCTGCCTGCATTGGCAGATGCGATCAAAGAAGATGACCGTGAAGCCTTGAACCTGCTGTCGCGTTATTATCTGGCGCTCCCCTCCCATGAAAAGAAGAATGAGCACCTCGAAAAAGCCTGGGAGGCCCTGCAGGCGGTGCTAGCCGTCGGCGAAATTTCCACCGAAGAAAAAGAAGAAGCCCTCAAGCGGGCCGTCGAACTCACACCTCGCATTAAGGAAGAACTCGGGCAGGCCTGGCTCAAGGAGAGTTTCAGTAAACGTCCCGAACGGGGGAAGGAAATTCTCTCCACCATCGGCTCTGCGGTGGCCACCGGGATGTCGACCCAGATCAGTAACAGTTCCTTCCGCCAGCGGAGTCTGGAACTGCAGAAAATCGCCGTCGAAGCGCTGCTCACCGCGGCTCCCGAACAGGCCCAGGAATGGCAGTCGACGCTACAAATGCTGGCGACCAACTGGCTGCGGGAAGCAGAAATTTCACAGACCTACGACTACTCTACCCGTCGCGGACGTACCATGCAGCGCGATTATTACGGCAACTTCTACTACACCGAAAGCAGTATGATGCAGCCGCAGATGGTGCGGCAGAACCGCATCCAGGCCATCTCGACCGGCAAAATCCTGGAGATGATTCCGGATGAGAAATGGATGAAGCTCGTTGATCCGCCTCTGCACCAGGATTTCATGACTACCATCGCCCGGCTCTATCTCAAAGTCGAAGAGGAAGACGAAGCCTTCCCGTACATTGAGAAGCTGGCCCCTCTCGATCCGCGGGAAGCGAAGACACTGGCCGAACAGTTCCTGCAGGTCTGGACGAAGAATCACAATCCCAATTCGGAACAGCAGCGGACCAGCATCTACATGTTTGCCTGGGGCTTCAATCAGCGGGCCCAGGGCATTCCGCTCACCCGTTCCAAGCAGGTCCGTAATCTTGAAGAACTCGCCAACTGGATCAAGCGAATCAACGATCTTCCCATCGAGCCGATCAATGAAAGACTGATCACACAGGCTTTCACCCAGGTACACAGTGCCGCCGAGGTTTACCAGCTGGATGCGATCGAAAAAATCTACGGCACCGTCGATGGCCTGAATCCCGAGACCCTGGCGTCTCTGATTGAGACCATGCGGACCAACCTCGCTAAAGTCTGGCGGATGCCCGCGACTCAGAAGGCTGCCAAAACCAATCGCAAACAGAAAGACATCGAACGCGAAGTCATCAAAGGTTACGCGACGGCCCAGCAGGTGCTGGAGAAAGCGATTCAGAAATATCCGAAATCCTGGGCGGTGCAACTCGCGAAGGCGGCCCTCGATCATGATGCCAACGAGTTCCGGCAGGAGCTCAACAGTACGACCGAATTCTCCGAGCGTCGTCAGCATTCACTGGAGGGATTTCAGAAGGCAGCCGAACTCTACGCCGCCGAGGTCGAATCGCTCGAAGAAGACAAACAGGAGTCGACCGTCTATGAAACCTGGTTCTATGCCAGCCTCGGCGCTCCCGATTTAGGTAAGATCTCGGATACCACGGTCTCAGACCCCACGCAGTATCCCCTCATCCGCAAGGCGATTGAAGAACTGCCCGGCGAACTCGCCAAACGACATATGGACAAGTTTGCCAACTCCCTGTTCGTCCGGCTGAGTGCCCTCAATCCGGGAGTCAAATTCCGTTACCTGAAAGCGGGCTTTGAAATCGTGGGCGACCATGAACAGGCGCGGGAAGCGAAAAAAGTTTACGACTACTACAAAGACCTCGTGACCGAAATCAAACTGGAAACTGAAATCGACGGTTCGGATGTCGTCGGTCATGGCGAGCCGTTCGGCCTGTTCGTCAACCTGAGGCACACGAAGGAGATTGAACGCGAATCGGGCGGGTTCTCCAAGTACCTGCAGAATCAGAAGCAGGGGAACTACTTCTATTACAACTACGGTCGTCCGCTGGAAAACTATCGTGAGAAGTTCGAGGAATCGGCCCGTCTGGCACTGGAAGAGCATTTCGAGATCCGTTCGATTACGTTCCAGAGCGAAGATGTGAACTCCCGCGCCGCCGAAACCTACGGCTGGCGGGTCACTCCCTATGCCTATCTGCTGCTCAAGCCCAAGGGACCTGAGGTCGACAAGATCCCAAGCCTCACACTCGACATGGATTTCATGGACACCTCCGGCTACGCCGTGATCCCTGTGGAATCGGCGCCGCTGCCCATCGACGCTTCGCCAGAGCAGGGTGATCCGCGTCCGTATGAAAAAGTGACCATCACCCAGACCCTCGACGAACGCGAAGCAAAAGAGGGCAAACTCAAGCTGGAAGTCCGGGCCACCGGGATCGGTCTGATGCCCGACCTGGATCAACTGGTCGATCTGAAACCCAAAGAATTCAACATCACCTCGATTGAAAACGAAGGGGTTTCGGTCTCACAGTTTGATAAGACAGCCCCCGGAAATGCCATCGATTCCGAACGGATCTGGATGGTCTCCATGGAGGCCCGTCCCGATCTCACCAAACATCCGGAAGCATTCACGTTCGGCTTACCGAAAGACGAGGCTCACGAAGTCACCTACCAGCGGTTCGACGATGCCGACCTTGTCTCCGTTGATCCGGAGATCATGCTCCAGCAGGAGTACGGCACTCCCGAACAGTCCTGGGTGATGCCCATCCTCGGCGGGATTGCACTGCTGTTGCTGCTGGGAATCGGTTTCAAACTGGTCACGCGGGAAACACAGACCGTCAGCACGGCCCGTTACCAGATGCCCGAGCATGTCACTCCCTTTACCGTACTGGGCCTGCTCAAGGATATCGAACGCAATAACGGACTCAGTCCCGCAGGCAAAGCCGAGCTCGACACGTCCATTTCTCGTCTGGAACACTACTACTTCGAAGCCCCTACGGGAGAAGAGCCCGACCTCACCGAGGAAGCCCGTCGCTGGGTCAACCGGACGAACTGAGACAGCTCAGGTAGCGTTTATGTAACAGATTTCAACATGAGCGTGAGGTCGACAGCATGAGCTATGTAAGTCTTCACCGTGGCCTAGGGTATGCTGTTACTCCTGTCATCAGGACTTCAACAACAGAAAACCCAAATTAGCCGTAGGGCATTAGCCCCGGTTGAAACGACTTTGGTATAGACCATCCAGATTCTCAAACACTAACTGGTACTAGAGACGATCAGGAATCCGCCTCAGACGGTGCGATCATCGTTTTCAGTTCGCGCTTCAGTTCCGCCAGGCGGGCCAGCATCTCGCGGATCGTCTCCTGGTGATGTTCCAGGTTGGCCCGTCCTTCGCGAAGTGGATCTAAAACGATCGCTTCGTACTTGAGATACTCGGCACAGGCATAAGGCACTGCCGCTGCGATTTCTCGCGGGATCGTTACAACACCATTACAGTCGCCGTGCAGCAGATCACCGGGCCGGATGGTCAAGCCGCCGACCTCCACGGGAATGCCGGTCTCTTCGAAATGACAGTAACCGTGCCCACACATGATTCCGTGACTGAAACAGGGGAAATCGAGTAGTCTGACATTATCGATATCCCGGGCGGCCCCCGAAGTGATCAGACCGACGGCTCCAAAGGTTTTGTAAGTCAGACACATTCCGTCCCCGAACGTGGCTCCCGCGGGGGGATCGTCCAGATCCTGAAAGACGACAATCGCCGGTCCGGGTAGTTCTGCGAACGAACTGATCAGCCGCGCAGACACGCCGGGATCGATGTCCGCTGCAGGCGGCGCGGAAGAACGAAAGGTCGCGGTCGCCGCATAACCGACCATGGGAGGCAGCTCCGGAAAGCAGGCTGCGATCTCCCGTTGCATGTAACCCGCGGTCCGCGGTCGCACCTCAAACAGCTCAATCGCGTTGCAGATCGTCGGCGTATCAAACTGCTGTAACTCGGTCAGATCAGGTAATGCAGACATCAGAGATTTCCCAAATAAGGTTTGACATCAGGAATTGAACAGATACTATTTAATCAGAAATAGACACGATGTAAATCAATAATCTGACGAAAACTGTTTAATAAGTAGTATCTATGGCCGCCGAAACCAGTATCCAGTTAACCCAGTCTGACGAGCTTGCCGAGCGGATTCGGGCCCGTATTCAGGACGAACGGCTCACCGACGGGGCCTTTTTCATGACTGAAGCCGACCTCGCGGAAGAGTACGACGTTTCGCGAACCGTTGCCCGGGAAGCCGTCAGTCGACTGGTGGCCATCGGCCTGCTCGAAGCCCGCAAACGGCTGGGGCTGATTGTCAGACGTCCCGATCCGCTTCGTCTGCTACAACTGGGGCTGCCCTCCTTATTCGACTCTGATCAGGATATCGCTGAGCTGTCGATGCTGCGTTACGTGGTTGAGATGGGGGCCGTCGACCTGGCCATCCGCAACGGCAGCGACGAACAGTGCCAGCAGCTTTGTGAACTGGCGCAGGAGATGGAAACCGCCATTCGCAGTCACCGGCCCGAGAAGATTTCCGAACTGGATATCGCCTTTCACTCGCTGTTGTTGCAGATGACATCGTCCACGTTGATCGCCGGCATGCAGCGGGTGCTGGTCAACTTCTTCGATTCGGCCTATCAGAATTATCAGTCCGACGCGGCGACCGGCGAACGGATGATCTGGGAGCACCAGGAACTGGCTGCCGCCATCCGTGATCGTGATTCGAACCGGGCCCGCACCATGATGCAGATGCAGTCCCGCTTCTGGCTGGATCAGAAACCAACAGACTCAAAATAAATTATCCGCGCTCAATTCAGGAAGCAGCCTTATGCAGGGGAATTCAGACAGCACTCAAACACAGCCGTCAATCGGTACGCATCATGTCAGTCCAGGGGGGAGGGCAGGGACCTGGTGTTGTGGTCTGCTCCTCCTGCTCCTGTTGACCGGCACCGGTCTGGCCCGCGACATTCATGTTGACCCGGATAACGGCAATGACGCTGCCCAGGAAGGGCCGCTCAAAACAATCCGTCAGGCGATCCGCAACGCGCAGCCGGGCGACGCGATTCATCTGCAGCCCAAAGTCTATCACGAATACGCCGGCTTTTACGGCAAGCGCGGAGAACCGGGCAAGCCGATCACCCTCGACGGGCACGGTGCCACGCTGGAAGGTTCCGACCCCCTCGACATTACTCAATGGAACGAAGTCAAACCGGACCTCTATCGTAGTGAGCAACTCCTGCCTGCGGTCACTGATGCCATCCTGCAACGCTGGTTTTTCGTCTGGAACGGCAAGATGGTTCACATGGGCCGGACCTCCAAAGGACCCAGTCAGGAACTCAAACAGCCGGCGGAACTGAAGGTGGGAGAATGGACGTTTGTGAAAGCAGGGCCCGCCGACGAAAAGTCATCCCAGATCAAGGGAGCCTTTTATTTGAAAGTCTCTCCCGGTGCGCAGCTCAGCGAACAGCAGATTCGCGTTCCCGTCCGTTCCGCGGGAGTACAGTTTGGCGGTTCGAAAGACAACTACAATGCGCACCTGGTGATTCGCAACCTGACCTGCACGCATCCCTATAACGATGGTTTCAATATCCACGGACATTGTGAAGACGTACTGTTCGAAAATATCCAGGCCATCGAATGTGGCGATGACGGCATCAGTGCTCACGAGACGGCCGAGTACAAAGTCGACGGCTTTGTTTCGATCGGAAATTCGACCGGCATCTGCGACACGGGATCCAGTCGGACCAGTTACAATCGGGTCTATATTCGCGACTGTCTCGGCTTTGATCTCTTTTTCCTCGATACGGGACGTTATGAATTGACTAATGCGGTCGTGCTTTCATCCGCTGTTCGCACGCTGATGCTCACCGGACGCGCGGAAGAGACAGAACCCTGCACGCTGACGATGAAGAATGTTTTTATCCGGCGGGTCAGGGGGAAGAACGAAGTTCGTGTGTCCCGCAATTCGATTCTGGATGCGAGCCATGTTACGCTGATGGGACTCAACTTCCAGGCGACCGGTGGCGAAGTCCGTCTGTTTGATTCCCTGATTGCCGGCGCGACTGCCCGACAGATCGAGGAAGCGGAATATGAGTACTTGAATGTCTCGCGGTCTGCCGATCCCCTGACTACGGAGATGTCGATCTGGAAAGACGTCAAATGGACGGGCGACCGCAACCGCTATCAACTGCAGAGTCTGCGCCTGGATCGCACCTTTTTCGCTCCCCAGGACTTCGCAACATTCCAGCAGCAGATCGGCCAGGAACAGGAGTCCCAGTGGTTATCCGATGTCTCCCACGTCACCGGCTGTGGCGCCGACCTGGTCAAACTGAAACAGACCGTGATTCCCGAACGTGAACTGAAATCTCCGCGGATCCAGTCACTCCTTCCCTGATGAACGTCCTTGAACACGAAAGAACCAGCATGCACGCCCCTCATTCTCGTCAACGGTCAGGACTCCTCGCCTGCTCCCTGATCCTGGTCTGTATTCTTTCTCTGAATGGACAGCTGGCGGCACAAACGCCGGGCCGGGTCTCTGTCGACCGGGGACCGGCTGTTGAAGAAGCGGTCTTTTTCTCATTCGATGACCGCGCGATTCCCTGGCGTCACAATCTGGCACTGACGCCACAGACGGCGAAAAAACATCCCGCCAATCCGGTGCTCCGCCGGGGACCGGAAGGCGCCCCTGATCACGGACATGCGATTCTGTATGGCAGCGTGCTGTATCTGGATGGGAAGTTCCGCATGTGGTACCTGGGCATGTTCGAGACCGCGATCAAAAGCGGCCAGGCGCCCGGCTGGTGGCGGCCCATGTGTTACGCCGAGAGCGACGACGGCATTCACTGGACTAAACCGAAACTGAACCTGGTCGAATTCAACGGTAACAAACAGAACAACATCTGCCTGATCAAGTCGCGGGTTCCTTCGCTGGCCAAGGTCAATGATTTTCTGACGGTCCTGTATGACGCCAACGATCCCGATCCCCAGCGGCGTTATAAGTGTGCCTACATCGCGCATCCCCCGTTCGCCGACGTACGCGGCGGGCGCAGTCAGATCGGTCCGGATGAACGTCGCTGGGGTGCCTTCATCTGCGCGACCAGTGCAGACGGCCTGACCTGGAATGTTGTCGGAGACCGGCCGATGAATGCGGGAGGGGAACGTTTTGAAGTTTCCAGTCTCTACCGTTACGGCAACTTCTATTATGCCAGTGGTCAGTTGATTTCTCCCTGGACCTGGCGGATGGATGGTTCGAAAATTGGTCGCGTGATGCTCACCTACCGTTCGCCCGACTTTGAACACTGGTCCGGTGCGAAAGCACTCTCATTTGCCCGCCCGGGACAATTAACGGCCATACCCGTACCCGGTCAGCAGACGCACATGGGGGCCGGCATCTGGAATCGTGGCAACGTGCTGGTCGGCCTGTACGGCATGTGGCAAGATGCGCCTGAGAAACCCAAGGATGGCCGCTACTGGAATACCGGCGTCAGCGTCGATCTGGGGCTGATTGTCAGTGATGACGGCGTCCATTTCCGCGAACCGGTGCCCGATCATCCGGTCATCGCCCGAGGGGAAAAAGGGGAGTGGGATGATATCGCCCTCCTGCAGGGACACGCGTTCGTTAACAAGGGGGACCAGACCATGATCTGGTATTCTCACTGGGACACCGGCGGTAAGCTCAAGAACATGGAGATCGGACTGGCCACCCTCCGCCGGGACGGCTTTGGTTATCTCTCCCGCAAACTCGAAAAGAACGGCGCCCACTTTGTAACTGCTCCTTTCACAACGGAAGGAAAGCTGCAACTCTCCGTGAACCTGGAAGGGGTCAGCCAGGACAGACCGCTGACCGTCGAGCTGCTGGATGAATACGATCGGCCGCTGCCCGGATACTCGGGAGATCAGGCAGCCCAGGTGACAGAGCCCGGCACACGGACGCCCGTCGTCTTTCCAGGTCAGCAGAACAGCACGCTGCCCGCAGGGAAACCGCTGGCGTTACGCGTCACATTCCCGGATTCCGAGGAAGTCAAAGTCTACGCTCTGTATGTAGGCCAGTAAGGGAGTCATGGCTTCACCGCTGTCACTGGAAATGCCTGTTCCTCTGTTGAGCGGAAACCTGAATCCAATTTGCGGGCGCCCCCCGGTCTATGATATAATCAAGCTTTGATTCATAGACGAATTTCCCACCTGCAGCAGGCTCGCCCGATGAAATTACGTTTTGTTCTTCCCCTGATAGTCGTGTTCCAGATCACGATGGCGTCCGCCGTTCAGGCAAAGCCCATAGATTTCGCCCATGATGTGGTACCGATTCTGAAACAGCATTGCGTCGCCTGTCATGGGGGACGCGAAGCGAAGGGCTCGTTTTCACTGAATACCCGCACGCTTTGGATGGAGTCCGGCTTTGTCGATGTGAAAGACCCCGCAGCGTCGTATCTGCTGGAACTGGTCACCTCTCAGGATCCGGAAATGCAGATGCCTCCCAAAGGGAAGCCGCGTCTGTCGGCGAAAGAGGTCGAGACGCTCAAACAGTGGATCAGCGAAGATCTGCCCTGGGAAGCCGGTTTTACATTCGGGAAACAGGCATACGAGCCTCCGCTCAAACCGCGGCGTCCCGAACTCCCTGCCGCCGTCGATAATCGCACGCATCCCATCGATCGCCTGATCGATCACTACCTGGCCGAACACCAGCTGCCCCGTCCCGGACCGATCGACGATGCGACTTTTCTGAGACGCGTCCGCCTCGACCTGACGGGCCTGCTTCCCACGCCGGAAGAGTTAAATGCGTTTCTGGAAGATCCGTCCTCCGATAAACGGACGCGCAAAATTCAGGAGCTGCTCTCTGATGACACCGCCTACGCCGATCACTGGCTGTCGTTCTTCAATGATCTGCTTCGTAACGATTACAGCGGAACCGGTTTCATCACCGGGGGCCGCAAACAGGTTTCCGCCTGGTTGTATGAATCGCTGCTCTACAACAAACCCTTTGACCAGCTGACGCGCGAACTGATCGCGCCACCCACCGATGCCAGCCGCGGGTTCATCGATGGCATCAAGTGGCGAGGTAATGTCTCAGCCGGGCAGACTGTCGAGATTCAGTTCGCCCAGAGCCTGGGGCAGGCCTTTCTGGGGATTAACCTCAAGTGTGCCTCCTGTCACGACAGTTTCATCGATCGCTGGACGCTGGAAGAATCATACGGGCTGGCCGCCATTTACTCGGAACGTGCACTGGAAATCCATCGTTGTGATAAACCGATCGGCAAGACCGCGAAAGCCAGCTGGCTCTTTCCGGAACTGGGTACGATCGATGCAGGCGCTTCCCGCGCAGCACGTCTGCAGCAGCTGGCCCAGCTGATGACCCATCCGGACAACGGGCGGTTTACCCGCACAATTGCGAACCGGCTCTGGCATCGTCTGCAGGGCAGGGGGATCGTGCATCCGCTCGACGCCATGCAGACCAAACCCTGGAACGAAGACCTGTTGGATTATCTGGCCGTTTACCTGAGCGACAACAAGTACGACATCAAAAAAGTCCTGGAACTGATCGCGACCTCTGAGGCGTACCAGTCGCAGGTGGAAATTGTCGCAGGTGGAGAAGACTCCGATTACCTGTATCGCGGTCCCCGCTCACGTCGACTCACGGCAGAGCAGTTTCTGGATGGCGTCTGGCAGATCACGGGTGCCGCTCCGGCCAAGTTCGAAGCCCCCATCTTTCGCACGCGGATTGAACCGGATCAGAAGCAGGATTATGACCTCAAAGCCAAATGGATCTGGGGCGATTCTGCGAAGCAGGTGCCCCCCGCGGATGAGACGATTGTGGTCCGCAAAATCATCGAGTTGCCCGCTGCAGTCAAACGGGGAGGCGCGGTTCTGACCTGCGATAATTCGCACATCCTGTTTATCAATCGCAGGGAAGTCGACAAAGGTGACAACTGGGCCCAGGTCCGCACGCTCCCCCTGCACACGTTATTGAAACCGGGCAAGAATGAAATCACGGCCATCGTACATAACGGGGGAGGCACTCCCAATCCGGCAGGCTTCTTCTTCGATGCACGACTGGAACTCGAGAACGGGGAACAGCGCGAAATCTCTTCCGACGCCTCGTGGGAGTGGAATCCGAACGCACCCGCGACGAAGGAAGGTCGCCTGGGAGGCATTTCCGGAAAGTGGGCTCCCGTTACCATCGTCAAGCCGGTCGGCAGCTGGACGAACGCCGTCGACTCTCAGGCCCGCAGCCTACTGGCAGTCGCCGCGGAAGGCAAACAACCGATGGTCCGGGCTTCCTTGCTCAAAAATACCGCGTTGATGAAATCACTGGGACGGCCGATGCGGGAACAGATTGTTTCGATGCGACCCAGCCAACTGACGACGCTGGAGGCCATCGACCTTTCCAATGAAGCGACCCTGGCCCAGGCGTTTGCCCAGGGGGCACAGCGTCTGATCACACAGACCGACGGCGATCCCCAGCGTCTGACCGAGCATCTGTACCAGTTCGCGCTTTCCCGCAAACCGACGACCGCCGAGACCGAAATCATCACACAGATCCTGGGCGAACAACCCCAGCCGGCCCAGGTCGAGGACCTGCTCTGGTCGGTCTGTATGCTGCCCGAGTTTTTCCTGATCCGTTGACGACTGTTATAATACCTGTATTCCGAGTCTTTAATGCTCCTCTCACAGTGAGAACGACCGATGACATTTGAAATCGATCCCACCGCACCCGAACAGATTGTCCGCCGCGATTTCCTCAAGCATCTGAGTGCCGCTGGCGCTGCGGCGCTGATGTCGGGAACGCCACGTCTGCTCTCCGCGAATGAAACAGAACCGGTCAAACAACCTGAGGCTACCGCAGACAGTTGCATTCTGCTCTGGATGGGAGGCGGGATGGCGGCACCGGATACTTTCGATCCCAAACGCTATCTGCCGTTCAAAAAAGGGCTCAAAGTCGCCGATATGCTGAGCACCTTCCCGGCAATCCACACTGCCGTCGATGGACTGGAAATCTGTGAGGGACTGGAAGGCATCGCATCGGTGATGGACCGTGGGACGCTGATCCGCTCGGCCGTACAGCCCGACCTGGGCAGCATTCTGCACTCGCGACATCAGTATCACTGGCACACCGGTTATGTTCCTCCACAGACCGTCGCCGCTCCGCATTTAGGCGCCTGGATGGCCCGGGTGATCGGCCCCCGTAATCCTGTGATGCCGGCCTTCATCAATGTAGGCCAGCGACTCGAAGGCGTCGGGGAGAGCGAAGAGCTCAAAGCCTTCACCACGGCCGGATTTTTCGGCAGCGAGTTTGGACCGCTCAACCTGCCTTATCCCGAGGAAGCCGCCAAGTCGGTGCGCCCGCCTCAGGGAATGACGGGGCAACGGTTCGTCAACCGCAACAAGCTTTATCGGAAGCTCATCGATCAGAGCCCGCAGCGGGAACTGATGAGCGACTATCATCAGGAATCGATGCTGCGGTCGATGGACAAGGCGTATCGCCTGCTCAGTTCCAAAGAACGGGATGCCTTCGACATCACGCTGGAAAAGGAAGATGTCCGCCAGAAGTACGGCGACAGTCGCTTCGGTCGTGGCTGTCTGCTGGCCCGACGCCTGGTGGAATCGGGAGCGAGGTTTGTCGAAGTCACAACCGAGTACGTTCCCTTCCTGCACTGGGACACGCACGCCGACGGGCATACCACCATGGACCGTATGCATAAGGAAATCGACCCGCCGATCACGCAGCTGATTCTCGATCTCGAAGCGCGGGGCCTGCTCGACCGGACCCTGGTGATTATCGCTTCAGAATTCAGCCGCGATGCACTGATCGAAGGTCAGCCCGGCTCCAACGCCCGGGATCAGGCTCGCGAGAAGGTCGATGAAATCTCCGAGATGAAGCACTTTGGTCTGCATCGTCATTTCACCGGAGGCACCAGCGTTGTGATGTTTGGCGGTGGAATGAAACGCGGCTTCGTCTACGGCAAAACAGCAGACGAGCGCCCACTGATGGCGATTGAAAATCCGGTCTCCATCGAAAATCTGCACGCCACCATCATGACAGCGATGGGCATCAGCCCCAAAACCGGCTTCGACATCGAAGGCCGTCCGTTCTATGTCACCAAAGATGCTAAGGGACAGGCGGTACAGGAACTATTTGCGTAAACCAGAGTCTGTTTGCATGAATGATAGTTCTGCCAGCGTCTAGTCCAGCGCCACCAGGTTCAGCAGGTCCCCGATCGATTTGTGTTTTTCGATCGGGTGCCGTAATGCCTGATCCGTAAGTACCTGGTAATGGTTCTGACGTCCGATTTTCTCTCGCTGCAGAAACCCCTCTTCCTCCAGGTCCTGGATGATCCGCTGTACTGCACGCTCGGTAATTCCCACTTCGAGGGCCACTTCTCGCAGCACAATCGTGGGATTCCGGTGCAGGACGATCAGTACATGCGCGTGGTTCGTCAGGAATGTCCAGCGATGTCCCGATTCGGGGACTGCCTTCCGGGAAGAGGCGGAGTCGACTGCAGAATCCGCCGCTGTTTTACCCGTCTCCTTCGGGGGTTCCGCTTTACGTGACTGACGTTTACTAGACGCTTTACCCATGATTCAAACTCCGTCTCAGTTCTGGCATTTAAATCAAGATGTCAGAACTTTTTTTATTGCGTGACTGTTCCCGGAGAAAGGGGACTGGAAATGACCATATCTTATTATAGCGACTGATGATACGAAATGCTATTCGTGAATGCCAGATCGTTTGATGGTCGAGAAATTTGCTCGAAAATGCTCTTTCTAATCAGTTTTGCTCATAAAAATTCCCCGTTAATGGCGAAGTACTATTGACGAAAACAAATTCGTGTATCACAATACGCGAATAGATAAGCGCAAAATATACTTCGCAAAAAAAAAGGGAGAGCATTGTGTATCTGTTGGCAGAGACATTGATCGTTTCCGCAGGATTATTGATGGCAACGGGACTGGTGCCAGGTCGCTGGTGCAAAAAGCTGCAGTTCAAGTTGCGTGATGGCGTGACGCTGCTGGCGGGTTTACAGACCCTGCTGGCACTGGCCATCACCCTGATGAACGTGACGGGCGCCTGGTGGGGAACGGGGCCGTTCACCGAACCAGTTCGCATCGACGTTGGCGGAGTGCAGTGGCTGCTGCTGGATGGCACTTCCAGTCTGATGTTTGCCCTGGTATCCTTCGTGGGCTGGGTCATCTGTCGCTACTCGATCCGGTTTCTGGATGGTGAGCCCGAATTCGGCAATTACTATCGCTGGACCGCGCTGACGATTGGAGCCGTCTCCCTGATGGCTCTGTCAGGGAATCTGCTGCTGTTCATCGCTGCCTGGGCTCTCTCCAGCCTGGGGCTGCATCATCTGCTCCTGTTCTACCGTGAACGTCCCGCGGCCCGACGGGCTGCCTGGAATAAGTTCATTGTCAGTCGAACCGGTGACCTTTGTCTGCTGATCGCTGTTGTGCTGATCTACCTGGAATGCCAGACTCTGAACTTCACCCCACTGTTTGAGCAACTGGCAGGATCTGGTTCAACGGAGAGCATGCCTTTAATGTGCGGTATCTGGCTGCTGGTGATCGGGGCAGCGATTAAAACGGCACAGTTCCCCTTTCACTCCTGGCTACCTCAGACCCTGGAGACACCGACGCCGGTCTCCGCCCTGATGCACGCCGGTATTGTGAACGCGGGCGGTTACCTGCTGATTCGCACGAGTCCACTGGTTCAACTGGTTCCCGCAGCGTTGGCCTGCCTGGTGCTGATCGGAACCCTCACGGTCTGTATTGCCGCCACATCGATGCTGGCTCAGAACAGCGTTAAAAAGAAACTGGCTTATTCCACAGTCGCCCAGATGGGCTTCATGATGTTGCAGTGTGGCCTGGGAGCCTTCTCTGCGGCCATGCTGCACCTGCTGGCGCATTCCTTCTACAAAGCGTATGCCTTCCTCAGCAGCGGAAGTGTGCTTGAGCACAAACGGGCACTCGGCAGGGGGGCAGAACCGTTGCAGACGGTGCCTGTCTCTCCCTGGAAGCTGTTGCTGACAACCGGTGGTGTTGTTCTCGGGTTTCTGGCAGTGCTGTCCCTGTTTGGAATCAATCCAGCCACCAAACCAGGGGGCATTCTGCTGGGATTGGTTGTCTGTCTCGCGCTGACGGGCTGGCTGAAACAGGCCTGGCAGACCGGCGAATACCTGCTCGTACTCCGTACCTCCTGGGCCGCCGGGGGCATCTGTCTGCTCTACTGTCTTGCCTTTCTTACTGTTGACCGCCTCGTGACGCCGACTCCGGTCACGGCTTTTGCCGATCCCTCGCTGCTGTTGATTGGGGGACCTGCAGTTCTGGTGGTCCTCGGTTTTACCAGCCTGCTGTTGCTGAATGACCGGCTGACACAGTCACGGAGACCAGACTGGATGAATGCCTTCTACATCCACGCCCTGAACGGGTTTTACGTCGAAGCCTGGTTACGTCAGCGATTGGGGCACCTTTTGAAACAGTGAGTCTGCCCGGTTTTGTTGCTCTGAATCAATCACAAATTCCCCAGGAAGGTAAATCTCATGTCACAAGTACAGTCTGCTGTCATCAATAAACACCCGCTGGAGGTCTGGCGGGGAATATCCTCCCGGCAGTTGCCCGAACGGGAACTGCTGCAGGAGGCCCTGCAGAGCGTGCATCAGTGCATCTCCCCGGTCTGGCCGTTGAAAGATTACGTCGCCGTCAATCCCTACCACGGGATCACCGATCGTTCCTTTCTCAATGTCCGAAAATATCTGCGGATCTTTTCGGATTCGGAAACACTCATGCCACTAACGCACTACGCCACCGCGTTTCGTGCCGGACAGCTTGAACTCAATGATATTGAGTCGGCCCTGGCAGAGCTGCAGGCTGAAAACCTGGTAGCCGAGTCCCTGCCCACTGCCGACCAGATGGTAGCCTGCCTGGAGACTCTGGAATCTGCTACTGCAGAGCCGGATACGCCCGATAAAACGCCCTGCAAACGACAGATGCGTGCCTTCTCAGAAATCCTGGATGCACAGACGGGCGGTGACTGGACGCAAACGATCGGCGATGAACTTTCTAAATTCTGTGCCCTGCATTACGACCAGGGAGAAGCTGCCTGGAAAAGTTCCTGGCAGCATCTGTCACTCTTCGAAAGCTGGCGAAACGCAGCGCAACATGATCGCAGCATGGAGATCATGGGCGTCAGCTGTTTCCGTCAACTGGTCCAGCAGTTACCGGACTCCGCAGAAACGACGCTGGCTGTGATGCTGGAAGAACTGAAAGTGCCGCGGGCACTCTGGGAGACGTATCTGCTCTGTCTGGCCTGTCAGACACCTGGCTGGAGCGCCTGGGCGAAATACCAGTTCGAACAGGGAACCTCCGAGGAACTCGATAGCAGCGATCTCACTGGACTGCTGGCAATCCGACTCGTTTACGAAGCAGCCCTCTCTGAGGCGAAGTCGTTCGAAGTCGACTGGAGCAAACTGGCCGGAGGCATGCCCGTCCGGTTCAAAGTTCCCTTCGATTCCGAAGAGCAGGTCATCGAACGCTACATTCTGCTGCGGGCCTCTGAAATTGCCTACCGCAACAAGTTGCTCAACAGTCTGCGTGACAATGTTTCAAACTGCGGTAAGTCGACCGAGCAAAAGCTGGCCCAAATGGTATTCTGTATCGACGTGCGATCCGAACGGATGCGACGTCAGCTGGAACAGACGTCCGCAGAGATCGAAACACTCGGCTTTGCCGGCTTCTTTGGAATTCCCATGGAATATATCCGCTGGGGCGATCAGGGGGGAGATAACCAGCTTCCGGTTCTGCTCCAGCCTCAGTTCCAGGTAACTGAAGAACTCCCGAAGAAAGATCAGGGACAACAGGAGCTACTGCTGGAACAGCAGGGGGGCAATCGGTCGTTCCGCAAACTCTGGAAGCGATTTCAACAGTCAGCAGTCGGGAGCTTCCCCTTCGTAGAAACGATGGGCCTGTTTTACGGGCTTTTGCTGGGCAAGCGCGCCTGGGGAACCAGAGTCAGCGATGGTATGGAGTCTAAGGGATCGCATTCACAGCATCGGAAGCCAGTGCCACGTCCGAGTCTGAACGGCCTGGATGCGCAGGGGATTACCGTTGAAAAACTGACTGAGATGGCTGAGACGATTCTGAAGAACATGAGCCTCACAGCAGGATTTGCCCGGCTGGTGGTCTTCTGCGGTCACGAAAGCCAGACTGTGAATAATCCTCTCAAGGCGGGGCTGGACTGCGGTGCTTGTGGCGGTCATTCCGGTGCCTCTAATGCCCAGGTAGCTGCTGAGATCATGAACCTGGCTGCAGTGCGACGGGGGCTCAAACGAAAAGGTATCGAGATTCCAGAGGATACGGTCTTTATTGCAGGTGTGCACAACACGACGACAGACCAGATCCGCTTTTTCGAACCGGACCAACTCTCCGCATCACACCGAGAGGAGTTGGACTCACTGCAGCAACTTACACTGCAGGCAACACATCTGACTCGGGCGGAACGACTGACGTCCCTCAACAGTGAATCTGTCAGTAAACTCTTACAACGGGCCGGCGACTGGTCCGAGGTGCGACCGGAATGGGGGCTGTCCAATAATGCAGCCCTGGTGGTAGGGCCTCGGGAATTGACACGCGCGGTCGACCTCGATGGTCGTACTTTTCTGCACAACTATGATCCCAACCAGGATCCGGAAGGGACCGTGCTGGAGAATATCATGACCGCTCCCATGATCGTGGCCCACTGGATCAACATGCAATATTACGCGTCGACTGTCGATCAACGTTACTGCGGTAGTGGGAATAAAACCGTACATAACGTGACCGGCGGTTTCGGCATCCTCTCCGGCAATGGTGGTGATCTGATGACCGGGTTGCCCTGGCAGTCTCTGCACGACGGTCAGAACCTGCAGCATCAACCGCAGCGACTGCAGGTCGTGATTAACGCATCGCGACAGGCTATTGAAAACGTGATTGCCCGACACACGCTGGTCGCCAATCTTCTGCAGGGAAGCTGGCTTTACCTGATCGCCTGCGAAGCAGGAGAGTTCTATCAATATCGCGCGGGCAATCAGTGGAAGCACCTTGATCGCGCTGAATAAAGCCAGTCACCGTGTGAATAGAATTCGCTGTGACATCAACTGTTTTTTAATACTAACCCGAGGACTTGAAAAGGAGAATTGAAGATGACTCTGACATTGACCGACAAAGCCCAGCCCGGGGAAATACCGGAAACGAGTTCTGCGAGCAGCAGCTTTACGAGGCGCTGTCACGCTATCATTCAATGCTGTGTTCCATCGATGTGACGATTCAGAACCCGCGCAGCTCACGAGGTCGCAGGCAGAAAACATTTCGCGTGCAGATTCGGCATGAATCGGGAGAGATTATGTTGATCCATCGCGGCGAAGAATGCGTTAGCTCACTGACGGCCATCGTGAAGAGAGCGGAAAAAGCAGTCTCCCGCGCACGCGTTCGTTATCTGACGCGATTGAGTGGAGAAATCTGAGTTTAGAGCCAGAGAGTCCAGTTGGTTTGGACAGGTTTGAATCTGGTGTACGAAATAACCTGGTTTTTTCAGCTGAAGGAGTCTCGTAATGACGATATCATATACAGATCGAAATGGTTTATTGAACTTTCGATTGAAACAATTGTGTAAACGCAGGTTAGAGTACGCACTTTCACGCTTTCAGAACCGGATCAGGTCGATTGACCTTTGTGTCAGCGATCTGAATGGACCCCGGGGAGGCATAGATAAAGCCTGTCGAGTACGAATTGTACATGAGAAGGGATCGGTAATCGTCAATCAGAAAAGTGAGGATCTTGCTGTCTGTATTTCACGTGTGGCGGAAAAAGCGGCCCGGGCCCTGTCTCGCTCGTTGGGGCGTTCACTGAAATTCAGACGTGAAAGACTTAACATCGCTCTGGATAACGAGATGGAATAGTTCTGAATTAATACATTCCTTTAAAAATGGGACGATGTCTCTATGATTATCTGGGAAAAGAACCTATCTTGCGATTCCTGTAAGTATCAGGAAATCAAGGGGTAGCAGGATCCTGAAGGGCTGATGGTGCTACTTGATTTCCACCATAGAAAATGTCAGCACGCTGATGCTTTTCTAACCCGCCTGGTAATCTGATTACTTCTACAGAGACTGATATGAATCTGGATCGCTCCGATATAAAAGCGGCGGCCTGGTTGTTTGAACAACTCTCAATTGAGGCTGGTCACTCTGCTGATCGATCGCGCATACAACGTACGTTGATCGAATCCGCTGCCGCTACATCTTCAGAACACGACGACCACTGGTGGAGCTGGCTCATTGAAGCCAGCCGCAGCCTGGGGCTGAAGTTCAAATTAATGGACTGTACCTTCCGTGAAGTGCGCAATATCACCCGGGAAGGGGGGCGTCTGATCACCCGCGTGGGTGATAAACCCAGCTGGATGGCCCTCATGGGCAGTAAGCGTCAGCGGTTTCAGTTGCTGCAACCCGATGAGGATCAGAAACAGCAATGGGTCAGTTCCCGCAGGTTGAGAAGACTGCTCGAACTTTCTGAACGTGATCAGGTGGTCCGCTGCCTGGTCATCAAGCCCGATCTGGCTGCCGGCGGTGATGGTGCCCACGAAACGCATCATCTGCCTCCCCTGGATCGTGTGCTGACGTTAATGAAACCCGAGGCGTCCGACATCTGGACGGTGACCGTGTTTGCTCTGATTACCGGTCTGCTCGCACTGGCAACACCGCTGGCCGTGGAATCGCTGGTGAATACGGTGGCCTTCGGACGACTCCTCCAGCCGGTGGTGGTCCTCGCATTAATGTTGCTGGCTTTCCTCTCTTTTTCAGCGGCCCTGTTGGGGTTACAGACGTACGTCGTCGAAATTATTCAACGCCGGATCTTTGCGCGCGTGTCTGCGGATCTTTCCTATCGTCTGCCCCGTGTGATCCCCTCTTCCATGGAGGGACAGTCGGCCCGGGAACTGGTCAACCGCTTTTTCGATGTGATCACAGTACAGAAAGCGTCCTCCGCCCTGATGCTTGACGGTATTTCGCTGGTGCTGAATACCCTGATCGGTATGACCGTGCTGGCCTTTTATCATCCCTGGTTGCTGGGCTTCGACATTGTATTGCTGGCACTGATTCTATTTATCATTTTTGTACTCGGACGTGGTGCCGTGAATACAAGCATCAAAGAGTCGAAAGCCAAGTATGTCGTAGCCAGCTGGCTGGAAGACCTGGTCAACTGTCCGACCGCGTTCCGCTATCGGGGAGCTGCCGAGTTTGCCCTCGATCAGGCCGATCATTACACTTATGAATATCTCAATGCGCGGAAAAAACACTTCCGCATTGTCATGCGTCAGATCATTTTTGCCCTCGGATTGCAGGCGGCCGCAAGCACCACGCTGTTGGGGCTGGGGGGCTGGCTGGTGATTGCCGGACAGCTGACGCTGGGGGAACTGGTGGCTGCTGAGCTGATTGTGACCGTGATCGTCGGCTCGTTCGCCAAAATGGGAAAACACCTGCAGAGTTACTACGACCTGCTCGCTTCGGTCGATAAACTGGGGATGTTGTTTGACCTGCCCATGGAACGTCAGGATGGTCTGCTGCAATTTTCCCAGAGCGACCCGGCTGAAGTCAGTATCAACGGCGTCGGTTTTATCGATTTCCACGGCCATTCCAGTGAGCATCACATTGACCTGTTCGTAGAAAGCGGCGCGCGACTGATGCTGACGGGGCCGAGTGGCAGTGGCAAAAGCCGCCTGCTGGACCTGCTTTTTGGACTGGCGCCTGTATCGAAGGGACACGTCTCCATCAACGAGATCGATCCCCGCGACATGCGACCCGACGCACTGCGGAAACACGTCGCTCTGGTGCGGAATATCGAAATCTTCAATGGCTCCCTGGAAGAAAATATTCACCTGGAACGCCCTTACGTCTCGACCAGTGATGTGCGCGAAGCCCTGGAATGGGTCGGACTGTATGAACAGGTCTTGAAACTGCCTCACGGTTTGCAGACAGAGCTGGTCGATACCGGATATCCGTTAACCGAGAATCAGGCTCGCAAGCTGATGCTGGCCCGGGCTATCGTCGGACGGCCGCGTCTGTTGCTGGTGGATGGTCTGCTCGATGCACTTCCCGATGACGAGGCGGAGGAACTGACCCGCATGCTGGTTGACTCCGACCGTCTCTGGACACTGATCATGGTAACAGGCAGACGAAATCTAATTGAGCTGGGGAACAGCACTCACACCCTGAGCGGTTCGGAAGCAATGCTTTCGGGAGGATCTGCAGATGTCAGTTGAACCATCCCTTGATGTACCCGCTTCAAAAGCGGAAGAGCAACGGCTCTCGATGCTGACGCCCGTAGCCTACAGCGAATCGAGCATGCCCTCCCTGCGCCTGGTCCGTTCTTCACGTCTGGCCCGGCGGATCGCGAAAATTCTGTTTCTGCTGCTGATCCTGACGATTCTGTTGATGATGTTCGCTCCCTGGCAGCAGTCGGTGACCGGCACGGGAAATGTTCTCGCTTATTCTCCCGATCAGCGACAGCAGGTGATTCAGGCGACCATCAAGGGGAAACTTTCCCGTTGGGGAGATGAGATTTACGAAAATGCCAAGGTCAAAAAGGGACAGGTGATTGCCGAGATCAGCGACTTGGACGAATCGTACTCGGCCCGGCTCGAAATGCAGCTTCTGAACTCCCGCCAGGCGGTTACCGCTGCGGAACAGCATCTGGAAGCCAGTCAGCGGGCGCTTGAAGCGGCCAAAACGATTGTGCATTCCTATCAGGATCAGGTGCAGGCTTACGAAACCGTCAAACGGGAAACGATCGCCGCCCAAAATTCGTACATCGAGGTTGCGGATAAAAAGGTCAAAGCCGAACAGCAGAAACTGCTTGAACTGGAAGCCGCCATCCCCCAGTTACAGGCCGAATATGATCGCATGAAAACCCTGTACGGAGAGAATAATATCTCACTTCAGAAAGTGCAGGAGGTCCAGCGGAAACTCAAAGAGGCACAGAGTAAGGTTAAAGGAGCCGATTTTTATTACGCCGCCGCCAAAGACGAACTGGCGGGCAAACAGAGTGAGCGGAATGCCAAAGTTGAGAAAGCTCAAGCCGATATCGATAAGGCCAAGGCAATGTTGAGAAAAGCCAACGGCGATGTCTCTAAAGCCGAGAGCGACATCGCCAAGTCGCGTCAGGAGCTGAATAAAGCACAAAAAGACGTGCTGGATATGCAGGTTAAGGTTTCACGCCAGGAGAGCCAGGTCATCAAGGCTCCATTCGACGGCTATATTGTGCAGATCACACCCAACCTGGGAACTGCGATTCTAAAACAGGGAGATCCCATCTGTACGATCGTCCCCTTTACCACCGATCGTTCCGTGCAGATCTGGCTCGACGGTAACGATGCGCCCCTGGTAGAGCCCGGCCGACATGTGCGTCTGCAGTTCGAAGGCTGGCCCGCCATCCAGTTCGCCGGCTGGCCCTCGGTGGCCGTCGGAACCTTCGGAGGCGAAGTCATTTCCGTAGACTCCATCGATGATGGTCGCGGCAAATTCCGGATCCTGGTCCGTCCCGATCCGGATGATAACCCCTGGCCCCAGGATCGCTTCCTGCGGCAGGGGGTGCGGGCAAATGCCTGGGTGCTGCTCAACAAGGTCCCACTCTGGTACGAAGTCTGGCGAAAGCTCAACGGCTTTCCTCCATCGATTTCGCTCGAAGAATCGGGGCAGAAAGACAGTAAAAACAAGCCTCCCAAACTTCCCAAGTGAGACTGGGGTATTTGGGCTGAGTTTTCTGCCTTGGTTGTCTCTTTCGGTAAAGCAGAATTGTTCTGTAATAACCGTCGTACGGCCTCAGGTTACGGTCAATTCTTCGATCCAGCACTGCCGAATTGTTAAACAGTTCGTGTTATTACTTCTTTAGCGACTGTGCTAAACAACCGGACCATGGTTAATGACCCGCCAAAATAAGTATGAAGCCATGTTGAGAGTTTGGATCATCCTGATCGCGGTCTGCTTTGAAGGCTGTGCCGCTACCAGACAGGCATTGACTGATTCCACACCGGAACCAGAAGCGTCTGTCGTCAAAATCAAACCGGCTGAAGATTCCAGTAAACTTCAGCCCCGGTCAACTGTTGCGCCAGTAGTTTACCCTGAAAGTCTGGCTGTGGCCGTCGATCGTGTCTCACCGGAAGCGGAAGCTTCTGCAGTACAACAGGTCGCCTCCGTCTCCACTTCCGTGGACGATCTGTTTTCCGGCAAAAGCACGACCCCGGAAGGGGCTGTCGCCAGTGCATTCTCAGTAAGCAAACAGCTTGGCGCTGAGTTCACTGCCAGCACACAGACAACAAACGAACTGACCGCCGAAGAATTCGCGATGGCACCGCATCTGCCGCCGTTGCCTGGAATGGACTTCAAACCCACTGCGCGGGGCCTTGTTCTGGATGAGGTCATCAATTCGGTGTATGCCAGCTATCCTCTTCTGGAAGCCGCCATTTACTCGCGTGATGTCGCAGCAGGTCAGCAGGTGGAGAGCATGGGCGAATTCGACCATAAGCTGAAAGCGGGCAGTGAAAACCAACCCATGGGTTTTTATCAGACCTATCGCCAGCACATCGGCCTGGTTAAACCGCTCTACCAGGGGGGGGAAGCGTTCGCCGGATACCGGATCGGGCGGGGTAGTTTCGAACCCTGGTACCTGGGACGCCAGACCAACGAGGGTGGGGAATTCAAAGCGGGCTTTATGGTTCCTTTAGCCAAGAACCGTGAGATCGATCAGCGTCGCGCCGCATTGTGGCGCGCCACCTATGGCGTTGATGCTGTCGAACCGGAAATTCAGGCACAGTTGATCAGCTTCGTTCAGCAGGGAAGCTATGCCTACTGGGACTGGGTGGCTGCGGGAGCAAAACTGGTCATCGCTGACCGGATTCTCAAGCTGGCCGAAGACCGCACCGATCGGATTCGCAGCCAGGTGGAAAACGGTTTCCTCGATCCTCCCGAGCTGACGGATAACCTGCGTCTGGTCGCCGAACGTCGAGGCAAGCGGGCACTGGCCGAACGTAAGCTGCAGCAGACTGCTGTCAAGCTTTCCCTTTACTACCGCGATGCGAACGGCGATCCCGTCATACCGGAAGCCAGCCAGGTGCCTGATTTTCCACAGTTGAGACTGATGGATGAGTCACAGGTTGCCATGGATGCGGCACGGGCGTTAGAGCAGCGTCCCGAAATCTACAGTCTCGATCTCTTACAGCGTCAGCTGGATATTGATTACTCCGAGGCCGAAAACGACTCCCTGCCCGCAGTAGACCTGCTGATGGCAGGGTCCAAGGATATGGGGTACCCCAGCAGCTACCAGAACTACAAAGGACCCTTTGAACTGGATGCTCATCTGTTAGTCGAAGTACCTCTCGAACGTCGCAAGGCTCGCGGTAAAATGCAGTCGGTCGGTGGTAAGCTCGCCCAACTGAATGCCAAGCGTCAGTTGACCGAGGATAAGATTGTAGCCGAAGTCGAGGCAGCATACGCCGGTCTGATTGGTGCTTTCAAGCAGGCCAAACAGGCTGACGAAGCCGTTGGTTATGCAGAAGACCTGGCCCGTCGAGAACGCCGCAACTTTGAAGAAGGTCTGTCCGACCTGTTAAAGGTCACCCTCCGCGAACAGTACGCCTTTGAATCTGCGGAGAAGGCTGTCGACGCCAAACTGCTCTACTTCCAGGAACAGGCCGATTACCGGGCCGCACTGGCTGAAGATCAACTCTGATCTTCAATTCGGTTGTTGAACTCCGATTTTCTCTCCGAGCAACGACCTCAGAGATTCAAACCAAAATCAGAACTTCGCGCTGGTGAAACGCCCCACGGTTACATTAGAATGATGGTTCGTCCCGGAGACAGAGTCGCTGTCATCCGGAGTCTACCGCTGACCCGCCCACCTGAACCGCGATCATGTTTCACCAGACTGGCCCATTATGGATTCAAGTGCGATCCCCGCGCTTATTGTGCCGACTGGTTACACTGTTCAGTTTCTGCCTGACTTCAACAGGAGTGCCCCTCGATTTTCTGCACGCAGCCCAGGCAGGTTGCCGCTGTGGAGACGAACTCCAGCAGTCCGGCCAATGCTGTTGTGCCCAAGCGGGACGTTCGCGCTGTCGGCAGCAGGTCAGGTCCTGCTGCCAGCAGAAATCCACCTCCAGTTGCTGTAGCGACAAAGGCTGTGGCTCTGTGGAAGAAGCGTCAACTGAATGCCCGCGCATCATGGCACTTTGTGGTTGTGGCAGTAAATCGCCCGGCGGTTCGTTGCTGAACAGCGAACCCCGAATTCTGGTCGCTCCGGTGTTGCTTACCGGACCTGCACCTGTGCGAAATTGTACCGCTCAGCGGTCTCCTCTCTTTGACGGTCACATTACCGTGCCGGACACCCCCCCTCCCGAATTGACGCTGATCTGAAAACGAAACAGTTTTACTAATCAGCTGCGCTGTCTCGACTGATGTTGCGCAGATTCCAATTCAACGGGAGTTACCCACATGAAATTGACGTTTCATTCCCGCGCCCGAAATACGCGCGGATTCACCCTCATCGAATTACTGGTCGTGATCGCGATCATTGCGATTCTGATCGCACTACTGCTGCCTGCCGTCCAGCAGGCACGTGAAGCAGCGCGGCGGAGTCAGTGTAAAAATAACCTCAAGCAGCTGGCACTGGCGCTGCATAATTATGAATCGGCACATCGCGTCTTTCCACCCGGCAGTCTCGGGTATCCTTATGTCTGGTCTGCGCATGCGCAACTGCTGCCCTTCGTCGATCAGGGAAACCTGCAGGGCCTGCTCAATTACGATGTGCCTCCACTCAATGCCTTTAACCCGGGTTCGTTTGATGCCACCGAGGTGGGCAATAATGATACGGCTGCCCGCACCAGGCTGCCTTTGATGGTTTGCCCCAGTGACAAAGACGCCGTTCCCGGATCCGATTACGCCGGGATCAGTTATCCCGCTTGTCTCGGATCCGGCTTGAATGGATCGGGGACAGCAGACGACGGCTCGAACAGCAACGCGGATGGCGTGATCTTTCAACGCTCGAAAATCCGTTTTCGTGATGTCACCGATGGGACTACGAATACGGTCCTGTTTAGTGAGCATCTACTCGGTGATGGACAGAACGCGGCACCCGCTACCGGCGATTATCGTCACCGGGTGATCGAGCTTTCCATGGGAACGCAAACCACACCCGCCGCCTGTACGGCAGCTTCTGCACCCGCCTGGTCCGGTCAGCGTGGTGCCAAATGGGTGAACGGTCACCTGGCAGACTCCATGTACAATCACTGGTATGGCCCCAACGCGAATGTTCCCGACTGCCAGAACGGCTTTCATAACTTTGGACTGGTCAGTGCCCGTAGCGCACATACCGGCGGAGTTCAAATCGCTCTGGTCGATGGCAGTTGCCGATTCGTCAGCGAGAATATCAATCTCGATATCTGGCGTGCCCTGGCTACGCGTGCCGGCGGTGAAGTCATCGGAGAATATTAATCAGCCTTTTCAATTCGTCCGGGCCTGGTTTTACCAGGTCCGGGTTGTTTCAGGAGTTATTATGAGAATCACATTCCTCACCACTTTGTTGCTATGTTGCATATGCCAATTCTCCCCGCTGCACGCCCATGATACCTGGGTGGAATCCAATACCAGCCTGATCCGTTCCGGCGATGCGATTTATATTGATCTCAAACTTGGTAATCATGGGAATCATCACCGTGATTTCAAGCTCGCCAGTAAGATTGACCTGGAGGGTTGCACGCTCGACGTGATCGATCCTGCCGGCAAAGCATACGATCTGAAGAGCACTGTCATCGATACCGGCTACGCCCCTAAAGAAGGATACTGGAAGGCGAAGTTCGTACCCGCTCAGAAAGGATTATACCTGGTTTCGCATTCACTCGACCGGGTTGTCAATCACGGTAAGCCGGTTCGCGCGATTAAAAGTGCCAAAACGTTTTTCGTCGTCAGTCCCAAACTGGATCAGGTTTCTCTGGAGAATCCCGGCTTTGACCGCGTGCTGGGACATCCCCTCGAAATTGTTCCCGTTGTAAATCCCGTGACACCCATGGGACCGGGGAAGCCGCTTCAGGTCCGTGTTCTGTTCAAAGGTAAGCCTTTGGCGGATACGACTGTCTCTTTTATACCCCGTGGAGAAACTCTCAAAGGTGATTTTGACGATCGCTACGAGCGTCACACCGATTCAGAGGGACTGGCTGAATTCACTCCCCGGACGGGCAATCAGTATCTCGTCGTTGTGCATCACACCGCGGCGGATGAAAAGACCGAAGAGTACGAGCAAACTGCGTACGCAGCCACGCTCACAGTGCTGGTTCCTGAGCTCTGTCCCTGTTGCGGCGAGTAATCGCTGACAGACCGGAATGACATTCATAGAGACGGGGGGCAACTTCCCCCTGTCTCTCTACTGCGGATCAGGGAGAAGTTCAGGAAAAAATATTGTCTGCCTGCAGCGCTAACTGACATCCTCTACCGCATCGTGAAAATGGGGGAACGGTTCAAGGTGAACCAGGACGTCCCTTAATCTGGGGAATTCGTTCAGCAGTCGATCTTTGACTTCATGTCCAATGCGATGCCCCTCGGCCACGGTGAGATTCTGGTTGACTTCAATATGAATATCGGCAAAGTATTCCAGACCTGATTTTCTGACCCAGAGGGTCTCGATATTTTCTACCTGTTCGACGGACAGCGCCGCAGCCTGAATCTGCTCTATGAATTCCGGATCGGCCTGCAGGTCCATCAGTTCGCTTGCGCTGGAACGAAACAGCTGCACTCCCGACCAGACAATGGCTGCCACCACGATCAGCGAGGCGACTTCATCTGCCCAGATAAATCGAGGACCGCCGAAACTGATCATCGCCAGTCCCAGCAGAACCGCCAGCGAGCAGAGGGCATCACTCCGGTGATCCCAGGCATGCGCCATAATGACCGCAGAACCTGTACGCCGACCAACCCGCATATTGTAGTGGTACAGCGTCTCCTTGATGACAAGATTGGCGCCGGCAATCCAGAGCGTCCAGCCAGGGGGAATTCCATGATGGACCGTGATCCGCTGAATGGCTTCCCAGCCTACGTATAAAGCTGAGATGATGATCACGATGGCCACATTGGTGGCAGCGATTCCCTCAGCACGTGTATGCCCGTAAGGATGCTCTGCATCGGGCGGTTTTTGTGCGTAGTGCAGGGCGATCAGAACGACCACAGTCGACATCACATCCCCGATGGAATTCACCGCATCTGCGATCAGGGCAAAGGAATTCCCGATGATTCCACCAGCCAGTTTGACAATTCCCAGCAGCAGGTTTGCAACCAGACTCCAGACTGCGATCCGGATGACCTCAGCGTAAGTCTCTGCGATGGGATTTCGTTCTGTCAAATGAATGGTGCTCTCACTACGGCATGCAGCTGAAAAACAAACGACCTGTCTCTGCTACAGAGCATCATACTCAACCAGCGCTCGAATGTTGAGACTGGTTGAGCAGGAATGCCTGATTCGAGTCAGCACGCAATATCTCAGTGCTCGAACTCTGTCATGTCAACCGGTTCCGGAGTGACTTCTTTTGGTTCGAACCAGCGGTAAATTGTCGGCAGCACCAATAGCGTCAATGCCGTCGAGGTTACCAGTCCGCCAATTACCACGGTTGCCAGAGGTCGTTGCACTTCCGCACCCGAACTGCCGGACAAGGCCATGGGAATGAATCCCAGGGCACCACAGGAAGCGGTCATCAACACGGGCCGCAACCGGTCCATCGCGCCGTTGACCACTGCATCCCGCTGGCTGTCTCCCGAATGCCTTAAATGTCGTACGTGCTCGATCAGCACCACGCCGTTCATGACTGCGATTCCGAACAGCGCGATAAAGCCGACCCCGGCTGAGATCGAGAACGGCATATCGCGGACCCACAGAAACAGGATGCCCCCGGTCGCCGCAATCGGCACGTTCAGATAGATCAGCATCGCCAGCTTCACCGAATTGAAGGTCATGTAGAGCAGGGCGAAAATCAGGAACAGCGCCACGGGAACCGCGATCGCCAGTCGCTGACTGGCCTGCTGCAGGTTTTCAAACTGGCCCCCCCAGCGCAGAGTATAACCGGCGGGCAATTCCACATCCTGATCGACCACCTGCTGTGCTTCGGCCACAAAGCCTGCCAGGTCCCTGCCACGCACGTTACTTTGAATCAAGAGGCGACGTCGGATAGAATCCCGGCTGATTTCCACCGGTCCCTCTTCCACCTTGATCTCAGCGAGTTGCGAAATCGGAATCTGTCGTCCCTGGGGATCTTCGATTTTGAGCTCTGCGAGCTGTTTGGCCTCTTTCCGCCAGTCCGGACTCAGGCGAACCTGCAGCGGAAACCGACGTTGTCCTTCGAAGACCTGTCCTGCAGAAACGCCACCAACGGTCGCGACAGCATTCAGCACATCACGGGCATTGATCCCGTAGCGGGCCAGCTGCTCGCGGCGAATGATCACACGCAGGTAAGGCAGCCCCGCGATCTGTTGCGCCTGTACGTCCGCGGCTCCCGGGACCTTATTCAACGCGACGACGATCTCGTCTCCCTTCCGCTTCAGTTCATCCAGATCATCCCCATAAAGGCTGATCCCGATATCGGAGCGAACCCCGGCTACCAGTTCCTGCACGCGCAGTTCGATCGGCTGTGTGAAACTGTAACTGTTACCGGGAACCTGGTCCTCCAGCTTCTGCTGCATCTCTTCAATGAGCTTAAGCTTCGTGACTCCTTCTCCCCATTCCGACACCGGTCTCATCCGCACCAGGATATCGGTCTGATAAACGCCCATCGGGTCATTGGCAATTTCCGGACGACCGGTTTTACAGACCACCGTTTCTACTTCGGGAAATTCCAGCAGCGTCCGCTCCATCGCCTTGGTCATTTCGATGGATGTCTCCAGCGAAATACTGGGGAGTCGGGCGGCCTGGATCGCAATGTCGCCTTCATCCAGTTTGGGAACGAATTCCATACCGAAGCCGGCAGCCAGGACCACACTGACAACGAACAAGGCGATCGAACTGACAAACATCAGCACCGGTCGCAGCATGGAAAAGCTCAGTAGCGGCTGATAAGCCTGTTTGATCCAGCGGACCAGGAATGTTTCGCGTTCCTTCATCTGACGCGCCAGGAACAGGGATGCCATCACAGGCATCACCGTGACCGACATGATCAGGGCTGAGGAGAGCGCCGTCATGAACACAAACGCCATCGGGCGGAACATCTTACCTTCCATTCCCTGGAGGCTCAGGATCGGAATGAATACGATGATCACAATGATGCCGGCAAACAGAATCGGCTTGCCCACTTCCTTGGCTGATTCGCGATAGACGCCCAGCGGAATGTGGTCACCCCCATGCTCTTTCTGGTAGTGTGACGCCCGGCGTACGCAGTTTTCAATCATCACCACAGCACCATCGACGATCACGCCGAAGTCGACCGCTCCCATACTCATCAGGTTGGCTGAGACACCTGCATAACGCATCGCGATCAGGGCGCTCATCGCCGATAGTGGAATCGCCGCCGCCACAATCAGTCCAGCACGCACATCCCCCAACAGCAGGAACAGCATGATGATCACCAGCAGCACCCCCAGACCAATATTCTCCGCAACCGTGTGGATTGTCTTTTCCACCAGTTCGGTGCGGTCGTAGAACGTTTCGATCACGACCCCTTTGGGGAGCGTCTTCTGGATTTCGGCTATCTTTTCTTTGACGTCCGCGACCACCTGTCGTGAGTTTCCACCCATGATCATCATGACCATCCCGATCACCGCCTCGCGGTCACCATCGCGGGTGACCGCTCCCTGACGCAGCATTGGGGCAAAACGAACTTCCGCCACATCGCGGACCCGGATTGGGGTCCCTTCGCGACTGTCCAGTACAATCGTGCGGATGTCATCCAGCGAACCGACCAGACCTTCGCCGCGAATCAGTCTCTGTTCGGCTCCATGTGTGATGTAACCACCGCCGGCATTACCGTTATTTTCTTCGAGTGCCTGGAAGACATCGCTGAGTGAAATTTCGTAATTCTGCAGTTTGGCGGGATCAATCTGAACTTCATAGGTTTTGAGTTCACCGCCGAACGTGTTGACTTCAATCACCCCCGGGACACTCCGCAACTGAAACGCGATCTGCCAGTCGAGGATCGTCCGCAACTCGCTGAGTGAATATTGGTCTTCTACTTCGCTGCGGACTTCAAACTGGTAAATTTCACTCATACCGGTAGCGATAGGGCCCAGTTCGGGCGTTCCCATGCCCGGGGGAATGTTCTCGCGTGCCTGCAGCAGTCGTTCGTTGAGGAGATTTCGTGCCCAGTAGATGTCGGTACCATCTTTAAAGGCCACGGTGACAGCACTCAAACCGAAGCGACTGATCGAACGGATTTCTTCCACGTTCGGTACACCGCTCATCGCGTTTTCCACGGGGAAGGTAATGAACTGTTCCACCTCGACCGGTCCCAGGGCAGGGGAGTTCGTCAGAATCTGCACCTGCACGTTTGTCAAATCGGGTACGGCATCCAGGGGAATCGTTGAAGCAGAGAAGACCCCCAGCCCCAGGATGACCAGGGCCAGCAGCATCACGATAAATCGATTGTTTAAAGACCATTCAATGATATGGTTGACCATGTATGTTACTCCTCACCCATTAAGTCTTCGAGCATCTTTGACTTCAGGATGAAGCCCCCCTGCAGCACCACACGTTCGCCTGGTTTCAAACCTTCCAGAATGACCGCGGTGGTTTCATTCTGTTTGCCCGGCTTAATCAGGCGCTTTTCGAACTCGCCATCACCCGTGTGCACAAATACAAAATCCTGGCCCTCATGTTCCTGCAGCGCAGAGCGGGGCACGATGACCAGTTCCTGCTCGGAGCCCGATTGGAATTCAATGTTGACGAACATGCCCGGCTTAAGCAGATGATCCGGATTATCTGCAATGGCCCGCATCGCGACCGTCCGCGTCTTTTCATCCATGATTTCCCCGGTGTAAAAGATCCGGGCCTGGAATGAGCGGTCCGGCCACGCTTCGTTGAAGACCCGTACCGGTTTTCCCGACAGGATGGCGAGCAGCGGCAGATTCTTTTCATAAATGTCGGCAGTGATCCAGACCGTGGACAGATCGGCAATACTGAAGATCTGGCTCTGAGGGCGAATCTGTTCTTTCAAAGTGACGTCTTTGGAAATGATTGTTCCGTTAATCGGGGCCCGGACAAAATAATGCGAAATCGCAGCTCCCTGTTGTTCCGGATTGATGGTTTGAATTTCCTTTTCGTCACAGCCCAGGATTCGCAGGCTGGTCGCAGCCACAGCCACCCGGGTAGACGCTTCCTTGACCGACTGCGAGGACAGCAGCAGAGATGTTTTGAGTTCATACTCGATCTGTTCGATCCGTGCCTGGAACGCAGCCAGGTCAGCATTGCGGCTGGACTTTGCCGCATGCAGCTGTTTGAAAGCGACCGCTCCGGATTTGGTCGGTTCTTCCAGACGTTCGACATCGGCATCAGATTTGAGATAACCGGCATACGCCATTAACAGTCGTTCCCGGTAATCACCCATGCTGCGACTGCGAAACCGTTCTTCAATTTCGTTGATCGACTCCCGCTTGCGTAACGCCGCCAGTAACTGCCTAGTGTTCGTTGCGATTTCCTGCTGGATCTTGTCTTTCACCACCGCCATTTCCTGCTGCAGTCGTGCCTGGTACAGATCCAGTTTCGACTGACCGATTTCCCGGCTGTGTACGACCACCAGCAGATCGTTGGCCTTCACCACCTGGCCCAGTCCCACTTCAACTTTGTCAACGGAGCCTTCGACCATCGGGTAGATGTGAGCCACCTTATCTTCGTTCAAAGAGACTTTTCCCGTCAGTCGAATCGTCTCTTCAAAACGACCCGTGGCGACCGGTTCAATCTGCAAACCGGAAACCTTCCACTTCGATTCGGGGAGGGTGATGGTAACGGGCCCGGAATTCTCTTTCTGAGGAGCCTGTTCTGAGGCGGTCCCGGCCTGCTGTGATTCTTCCGGAGCCGGTGCTGAGTCGGTGGCTGGTTTGTGTGAACGGAACTGGAAAATTCCCACACCGGCGACAATCGCGATGATTGCGAGTACGAGAAACAATACCGGTTTGTGGCTGGCGTTGACTGGCTGTGTCGGTAATTGACCTGTCGTCTGGTTCATAAAGGTACCTCAAGAGACTGGAACTGGATCCGGCTATCACACGCGGATCGCCTCCTGCTTTAACGATGGCGTTCGTATGAGCGCACAACATCAGCAGGCAGGGAAACAGAAAAGAGACTGTTCAACAGCGCGAGGTCAGCAGGTCCACGTACAGAAGAGCTGCTGCAGATCCAGGTCGGTCTGCTTGAGAGAAGCGGGCTGCCAGGGAGAACGGGCAGCGGGAAGGGAGGCGTCTGTCGTCAAACACAGTTCCGCCCCCAGGTAGTCTGTCGTCAGCTGATCGCCGGGAACGTCTTCGAGTTCGGCTGCAGCGACGGTCATCCCTTCTGTCAGTTTGACGGGGACGGTTTTGTCAAAATCACTTCCACTGCAACCCCAGTGACAATGTGAGGAAGCGGGCACTCCCGGTTGCGAACTCTGTTCGCCATGATAAATCCGCAAGTGCATTGCCAGCAGAGCAGAGTTACCGCATTGACTCAGATAATCCCCATGGGAGTGTACCACCGGACGAGGTCCCGGCCACGCTACAAGCAGTAGCAGCAGGCAACGAATTGTGATGTTCAGGTTGAACATGACGGACTCTCGTAGGGGTTGGCTGGTTAGTTACTGGTGGGACTCTAAAGCAGGCATAAGAGGAATCAGAGGATGATTCGTACTGCACACCCTCTAATTCATACTTCTCGTCCACAGCAAATACAATGCTTGAGTCGGATTTTTTATCTGTTTTTACCTGTCACTCCAGTAAAACAGGCATTGGAACCTGAAGCCCCCGGTCATTCCTGTACAGAATTCAGTGTAATCTCAGCCGGGGGGTTCGAAAAGATAAGCTGTAAGGGTTCTGATGATTACTAGAGCCATAGTAGTTGCTTTGGTCCGGAATTCATTGGATTGATTCAGGTCGGTCGATCAGTAGAACCGAACAGAACTGGTGTATCGACAAATTACGGATAATCAGTCGATCCAACAATTCTGAAACGTTTACGGGTGTTGAAGTCGATCATGGTAAAACTAAAATATGACGGTTACAGATTTCAGGTAAAGACGTTCGGAATCGCCTTTCTGACAGGTTCACTACTTGTGACAGGCTGTTCCATGAACCGCTCCCTCACGCAAAAAGAGGCTGAGCCCAAAAAGCCACTCGTCGCCGCCCTCGAAAAAGCAGAGGCCAAAGCACAGGACCGGGAAACGGATGAGCTGGACGCCCTGGAAGAGGAATTCATTTCCACCGTCAGCCTTGATTCGACCGACGAGAGCTCTGAGAAATCGGAATCGATCAAACTCATTGACGCCGAAGAGCAGCTGTATCCGTCGCCGCTGGAACCCATCCAGGCACCCGCAGTGGGAGAACAGGCCGTGCTCGCGGGGGGCATGACCCTGGATCAACTTGAAGCGATCGCCCTGGAAAACAACCCGGCCATTCAGGAACTGGCAGCTACAACCCAGAAAGCAGCCGGATTCCGGGAGCAGGTCACCACGCGTCCCAACCCGACCGTAGGCTACCAGGCGCAGCAGCTGGCCGACCGTGGAACGGACCAGCATCTGGCTTATGTCGAGCGGGAGTTCGTGACTGGGAACAAACTGGAATTGAATAACCGGGTGCTGAATGCCACCCTGGCTGCCCAACTCCAGGAACTCGAAGCCCAGCGGTTCCGCGTCCGGACCGATATTCAGATTCGCTTCTACCAGGCACTGGCCCTGCAGAGACAGCTGGACCTGATCCGCGAATTCTCAGAGGTCGCAGAAAAAGGGGTCGATTTCGCCCAGCAGCGGATGGAAGCCGGCGAAGGAACCCGCGTCGATATTTTGCAATCCAAGATTCTCTTGAACGAGGTTCAGCTGACACAGCGACAGACACAGGCCAGACTGGCTGCCGTCTGGAGAGAAATCGCAGCATTGTCCGGGGTCCCCGAAATGGAATACTCACGCCTGGAAGGAACACTGCCGTCTGAATCGGGGATCGTTGACTGGGAAGGCCTGGCGTCGAACATCGTCACGTCCAGTCCGGAATACGCGGCAGCCCACGACCGGATTTCCCGCGCCTATGCAGCCCTCGAACGACAGGAAGTTCAGCCGATTCCCAACATGACCGCCCAGCTGGGAGCCGGTGTCGACTATGGTACGAACTCGGGGATGCTCAACCTGCAGATCGGCGTTCCTTTGCCACTCAGTAACAAAAACCTGGGGAACATTGACGCCGCGAATGCAGAAATCTGTCGTGCCCAGATGGAAGCTCAGCGAATCAAGAACTCGATCGAAGAACGCCTGGCCGTCGTCTCCAAAGAGTACGACACTGCAACCGCAGCCATCGATCTGTATTCGAACGACATTCTGCCCAGTGCCAAAGAGTCACTGGACCTGGCGAACCAGGCTTACCAGGCGGGTGAGGTCGGTTTCGTGCAGATCCTGCTGGCCCGGAAAACCTTCTTTGATACGAACCTGAAGTATGTGGATGCCCAGGCACAACTGGCCGGAGCCCAGTCCAAGATCGACGGCTTTGTACTGACCGGTGGTCTCAACAGCGTGCGGGATGACAGCGGCGACTCCAGCCTGCGGGATCAGACCTTCAGCCAGCAGTAAGCGATCTGGCTTTCCAGCCACGACTGATCGAAGTCAAAATGAATTTCGACACGCATAGAGCGAACTGTAAATGCAGTTCGCTCTTTTTTCTTTTTCTGTCAATGCATCTGCACTCTCAGACAGAATGTCGCACTGACCTGCGGACTGCCGCGCTCTTGATACGTCGACTTCCACTGGCCGCACAGCAACCAGAATGGTGTTACAGCCAACGATCAGGTCAAGAATTCTGTCTGCAATTATTTTCAGTGCACAATGCTGGCCTGGATTCAGAGAATTTCTAAAGACAGCCTTGCCAGTCAATAACGGGTCCTCACTCTCCGGCTTGCTGAAAGAATGCTGCAGGTTCTTCGCCATCGGAATAGAAGTTGCGGCCTGAATAAGCTGAGCGGGAGTCGATCACTTCATCTGTCTCCCGGCACAACATCTCATCTCAAACGTTAGAGACAGGAGGACTGAAATGGGATCTTCAAATGGTCGAAAATTATCCACACTGCAGGACCTGTTCGTGGATCAGATCCAGGACTTATATGATGCTGAAAACCGGCTCATTGACGCGATTCCCAAAATGGCCGAGGCCGCTTCATCGAAAGAGTTGAAGACCGCCTTCGATTCCCATCTGGAGGAGACCCGGCAACACGTCAATCGCCTGGAAAAGGTCTTCAAAGAATTGGAATGCGAACCCAAACGCAAGGCCTGCGAAGCGATGAAGGGGCTCATTCGCGAAGGGGATGAGATCCTGAAAGCAGACGGTGATCCGCTGGTCAAAGATGCCGGTCTAATTGCTGCTGCACAACGCGTCGAACATTACGAGATGGCAGGGTACGGCTCAGCCCGTAATTTTGCCGAGCAGATCGGTAAGCAGGATCTGGCCGACATTCTCCAGGAGACATTGGATGAAGAGGGGAATGCCGACAAGAAACTGACGCAGATCGCGACCGAAATTACCAATGCAGCTGCCGCCCAGGCTTAAGCGGCCTCTCACAAAATCAGCGGTAGTGCTACTTATTTTATCACTCTCAATCTTACATGAAGGAATCGATTCATGAAATCTTTTCTCGTCTATGCCGTCTCCGCAGTGCTCCTTATGGGGACCTCGTTACTGGCCGTGAACGATGATCACGACCACAAGGAACACAAGTTGACCCGCGCTGTCGCGGTGGTTCAGCCTACGCAGAAGTTTAAAACAGCGGGTGTGATCCATCTCAAGCAGAAAGACGGCAAAGTCTCAATTACAGGGAAGGTGACAGGCCTGACCCCCGGAAAGCATGGATTCCATATTCACCAGTATGGTGATCTGAGTGCCGACGATGGCAGTTCTGCCGGTGGGCATTACGCACCAAAGGGACACGAGCATGGAGGCCCGCATAAGGCTCAGCACCATGCTGGTGATCTGGGAAATATTGTCGCAGACGAGAATGGCGTCGCCATGATTGACAAGCAGTCGGACGATTTTAAGCTGTCGGATGTGATCGGACGTGCTTTTGTGGTTCATGCTGGCACCGACGATCTGACCAGCCAGCCATCCGGTAATGCGGGTGCCCGTGCGGGTCTGGCAGTGATTGGGATCAGTAAGTAGCAGAATCTGATTCCCGCAAGGCGGGATGACTTGCACCAGCGAAGACGGAATTCTAAGTTGGGGGAATGTAATGTGTTCCCCCAACTGTTTTTTTGAACGGTATTCAATTCCACTCACGCCTGCTGCGAATGAAAGTCCTGCTGATGTCTCTGCTTCGCGTTCCTGCGCTCTTACTCCTGGTCTGTCTCACGCTAATCTCCGTTGTCAAAGCGGAACCGACTACTTCTGTCAACCAGGCAGCTATTGATGAACTCAAGGCAGGGAAGACGGATATCGCGTATGCTGCCTGGTGGGGCTTCGATCCAGAAGATGCCACGGCGGCGCTACAGGCGGCGATTAATTCCGGTGCGAAAAAAGTCATCGTGGAAAAAATGTCGTCTCCCTGGATCGTCAAACCACTGCACCTGGCCAGCAACCAGGAGATTGTGTTTCAGGAAGGTGTTGTGCTCCTCGCGAAAAAAGGAGAGTTCAAACCCCGGACCGCCTCGTTGTTGAATGCAGCACTCAAACAGAATATTCGTCTCACCGGTCCGGGAGCGACACTGCAGATGCGCCGTGCAGACTATGATGCAGCGCCTTACGAAAAAGCAGAGTGGCGGAACGGGATCAGTCTGCGGAGCTGCTCTGACGTCCAAATTACCGGGCTCACCATTAAAGAGACCGGCGGCGACGGCATCTACCTGGGCGTCGCGAAGCGGGGCGTGACAAATCAGAATATCACGATTCGAAACGTCGTCTTCGATCGAAACTATCGACAGGGAGTCAGCGTGATCAGTGCCGAAAATCTGCTCATTGAAGATTCCGTTTTCAAAGAGACCGCAGGGACACCTCCCATGGCTGGCATTGATTTCGAACCCAATCATCCCAGCGAATGTCTCATCAACTGTGTACTGCGGAACTGTAGTGCCGAAAACAATCAGGGGGGCGGGTTCCTGTTTTATCTGCCCAATCTGAACCGGGACTCGCAACCGATTTCGATCCGCCTGGAAAACTGCAAAAGCACAGGTACGAAACGCGCTCTTTCTCTGACGACCGGCAACAAATCGCCTGGCAGCGTCTCCGGTTCGATCGAGTTTGTGAACTGCACGTTCGCCAGTACCGAGCAGACCCCCGTCAACATTCAGGATAAACCCGCCGATACCTGTCCGGTTCTGTTTCAAGAGTGCACGATCAGCGGCCCGGACAATGAGGATGCAAAGATCCCCTCGATCCGGTTTGCAGCCCGACCGGGAGCCGTTGGTAAAATCGGGGGTGTCACCTTCCAGCAATGCGTTGTGAAATCGCCGGTCGCGCGTCCGGTCATGACGTTTCACGATGCCTCTTATCTGTCCACAGCTGCGAAGATCACAGGGACCCTCCGGGTGGAGCAGGGGAAAGAGACGAAAGAGATCACCCTCAGCCCGGCTCTGCTAGCAAAATGGATGCCTGCCAGCCCCGCGGGCGATATCACTCCGTACAAAACTGAGGTCTCACAGCTGCAACCCCTGGCTGCCAGTGAACCGTTCAAGCCAGGCAAACGCCGTTCCGTCCGTCAGCGTCAACGCGCGCGTTATCTGCTCTCTGCGAAACAGGGGGACCAGGTCGCGGTGCAGTTGTCCTATCAGAAACTCGGCCGCTACACCGGAGACAAGATGCCTGTCACGGTCATCGCGCCCTCAGGGAAGACCATTCCCGTCGCGTCAGTTCCCTTCCAGGAGAGTGCCGCTTGTGAATTCAAGGCACCTGAAGCCGGCGTCTATCAACTCAACTGTGATCCGGGGCCCAATTATGTGAAAGTGAATGCGTCGTCACATCCGCTCTGCCTGGTCTCGGATGGTGCCCCGATTCGTCTGATGGCATCGACTGGCGCCTACTATTTCTATGTCCCGGCAGGTGTAGAGAAATGGGCTGTGGGCGTCTTCGGCGAAGGGGCCGGGGAACGCGTGAGTGCGAAACTGTTCGACCCGTCCGGCAAGCAGGTCTGGTCCGAACAGAATGTGGCCCAACCGACGCTGTTTACCCGCACACAACCGCAAAACAGTCCGGGAGCGCTCTGGCGCCTGGTTCTGGAACGTCCCACCCAGGGGGGCTTTGAAGACCATTACGTGCAACTCGTCGGCATTCCAGCCGTACTCGCGCTCACTCCGGGGGAAATGCTGGTTCCCACCAGTCCGAAAACGAAATAACAGCAGGGTTCAATACAACTTTCCGCCGAGGGGGACGTCGCGGTCCGGTCGCAGTAATACGACATTCCCCTCTGCGTCGGGAACTCCCAGCGTGAGCACTTCAGATCGATGTTTACCAATCTGGCGTGGCGGTAGATTCACCACACACAGGACCTGTCGCCCGGTCAGGTCTGCCTCGGCGTAGTTTGGGATGAGCCGGGCCAGTGATTTGCGGGTTCCCAATGCTTCCCCCAGATCAATCTGCAGAATATGGCTGGAATAACGGCCTTCCGGAAACGGTTCGATCTGTACAATCCGCCCCACACGAATTTCAACCTGTTCGAAGTCTTCAATACTGATTTCATTCTCGTTCATCTGATGTTCCTGTTATGCTGTATTTTGATCGGTATACCCTGTTTGATTTCGACAACGCACCCGGAAAAAAGTTCATGAATTCTACAGGATTGATTCAGAACCTAACCAATGGGCTGGTACTGAATATGCTTGATCCTGCCCGCAGGCCTGTCTAAACTGGAGACACGCGCTTAACTTTGAGAGTTCCTCCCCATCCCGTCTGTCTCACCGTCAGTCGGGAGTCTGGAAATATCCCGCCTTCGATTTGACTGTCTTCCACCGATGGAACACGGTTAAATCCACAAAACTCTATCAATGAAATGAAGCCGATCATGCACCTGTTGTTCCGAAGTCTGTGTGTCCTCCTCCTGTTCGCTCCCTGTTTCGTAGACCGTTCCAGTGCCGCAGGCGGAGCGTTTCCTGTCGAATCGAATCTCAAAGCGGGAGTCGCCAAGGTTGATATTACCCCCGCTGAAGTCAAAGATCTGGAAGTGGTGGGACATCGTCGTAAAGTCACCGGCGTCCGCGATCCTCTGCGGGCCGGGGTACTGATTCTGGATGATGGACAGACCAAAGTCGCCATCATTACGCTGGACCTCATCGGTGCCTATGAAGAGATCGTCAAACTTTCCCGGCAGGAGATCGAAAAAGCGACCGGCATCCCTGCGGCCAACATCATGGTGACCGCCTCTCACAATCATTCCGGCCCCGGGTTTAAAACCGAATCGGAGTGGGGCAAAACACTTATCCAGAAGCTCACCGCTGCCGCGAAGCAGGCGGCGGCTGACATGACCCCAGTGACCGTCGGATATGGAGTTGATGAAATCAGCTTTGGCATCAATCGTCGCAAGGTGATCAACGGCCGCGCCGTGGTACGCCTGAATGAAGACGGCCCCAATGATCCGCGTGTGAAGGTACTCCGCTTTGATGATGGAAAATCGCTGACTCCCAAAGCCGTGCTGATGCACGCGGTTTGCCATCCCTGTTTCTTCACCTGGGGCGACAAAGGATCGATGCCGTACCCGACCGGCTTTCCTAAGATGAGTGCCGACTTTCCGGGAGAGGCCCAGACCTTTGTCGAAATGTGTTATGGCAATCAGACGAGTTCACTCTTCCTGCAGGGGTGTGCGGGCGACATTCGTCCCAATCTGCCCGGGTATCCGTATCGCTGTGCCGATGAAGCCGACATCCAGTGGGCCGGCCGGGACCTGGGGAGCGCCGTGGTCCGCACGCTGGCCCGCAGTATGATCCGCGAAGAACTGGTGAAGCGTCCCAAGTTTTACCAGATTCGCGTCGCCAACACGGTCGTTTCGCTGCCCGGTAAGGAGGGACGTATTGATGCCGAGCTGCAGGCCCTGAAAATCGGCCCCTACCTGCTGCTGACGATGCCCGGTGAACCGATGGTGGAATACGGGTTGAAACTGGAACGCGATATCGCCGATCGCGCGATTCCGATCATCGTCGGTTACGCCAATGGTTACATCGGTTACATCGCGACCGAAGACGCCTACCAGGTGGGCGGCTATGAACCCAATCGTTCCAGGCTGACCGCCGAAGCCGAAGCCATTATTCTTACCGAACTCAGCCTGCTGGCGGATCGGGTGATCGGCGATGTCTTCGAGTCGTTTTCCAAACATCCTAAGGATGTACAGAAACGCGAAGCGACCGAGAAAGACAGGCTGAAACAGAAATAAACGTCAACTGGCTGGTTGAGCATTGTCTCGACACGCAACCGAGGTCTTTCTGCGAGGGCAGGGCTGTCTGGCACCTGCCCTCGTTTTCTTTTTCGAACAGAAAGATTGTTCCCGCCTCCGGAAGCTCAGTCTTCCAGTTTGAGAAAAGCGACGGCATTGTTGTTGTTCATGGGGATGATCAACTGTTTCTGTTTGGAATCGTAGCCCATTGAGGCGGCACTCGGAATGCCCGAAGCAATGACCTGGGCCGGTTTACCGGGGCTGATTTTTGAGACGCTGCCGAATCGGACACTGCTGACGTACTTGGTTCCGTCGGGGAGAATCACCAGACCATCGTTGCCCCCTTCCGCGGCATGTTCGGTGCGGAGCAGTTTGCCGTTGTCTGGATTAAAAGTCATGACGTCATTATTGCCGACATTGACCACGACCACGTTTCCGTCCGGATCGATGGCGACGCCGTTCGGAATCTTGAGCGGATCGCCGTCTACGAAGATTGAAACGTCGCCTTCTGCGGTGATTTTATAGACGCGGTTTTCCGGCTTCGAATTCGAAACAAAGATCGTCCCTGCTTGATTAACGGCAATGCCGTTCAGGAACGTGGAACCTTCCACAGGAAAGGCCTTCCCTGGTTTGCCGGTCGCAAGATCGAACGTGCGGACCACATCGATATCCGCGGTATACAGGGTTCCGTTGTGAATCGCACTTCCCAGTGGATGATTGAGCGTCAGGCCGTTGCGCGTCGTCCCAATCCATTTCGTGGTATGCACGGACCCGTCCGGATTCAACAGCGAAACATAACCATCATTTTTTGCCTGGTCCTGGGAAACCCCGGCATTCATCACGACGATCAGATTGCGGGTCGGGTCGTAGACGCAGCTCTCCGCAAAACGAAAACTGCCATACACCTTGACGTTGCTGGAGAGGGGAACAAACTCCCCGGCCTCATTGACGGCTCCCAGTGGTTTCCCTGCCTCAAACGATTTTCCGGCAGGTTTCTGAGCGTAGGCTAGGTTGCTCAGCATTAACGTCGCCCCGAGGGTCATGATTAAGAACGCTTTCATCTAAAGACTCTCCTGTTGAAAATGGGTAGTGGATCAGCTGAATTCGATAGATCAACAAGGTACCCGAAATTCTCTGTACAGGAAAGCGATCGCCCGTTTCCGGCCCTGTGGTTCAAAGCGCGCGAGATCTATCAACCGACCAGAGCCTACTCTTCAGCTGGGCTGGTGTCCGTGGTTTCGCTGGCTTCAGCCTCAGGCGTTTTGCGGACCAGTTCAGCCAGCCACAGGTCGCTGGCCCCATAACCTGTGGGGCGGCCGGCAACAAACAGAAAGCTTCTGCCATCCCGTAATAACCGGGGACGTCCCGAGGGATTAGGATCGTTTTTAAAAGCGAGTACTGGCTCTGACCAGGCCGAATTCCAGTCGGGACGAGTTGAGTAGTGCAGCTTACCCAAGGCTTCATCCGGATCCGTTTCCAGATCCTCTTTCTGATGAAAGAGATAAAACCGGCCATCATCGCTCAGGGCACCAACATTGCCAATCTTTCTGTCAACAGGCAGCGGTTCCTCTGATCGTTCCCCAAAGGGGCTGTCTAATGCGTCACGCCGCCAGATCATCAGGCTGCTTTCCCGACCAGGGAATTGATTCTCTGCAGTTACTATGCGGGGACGGAATGCGGTCAAACCGTCAGGGGTGAGCCGGTAATCGCGTCTGTGGCCGACGGCGATGGGGTCAGGGATCGCTTCCTGCCAGGGGGCATTCAAACTCTTGCGTGTCGTAAGATAAAATTGCGAATTTTTGTGTTTGAATGAGAGACTCAGTCCGTCCGCTGAAATCTGGGGAAATGTGTTATACCCCTCAAGATTGGCTTCGGGGGGAAGAATTTCAGGATTAGACCAGGGAGCATCAGGTGAGGTGCGTGTCGCGATCCATAAATGACTGGGACTTTTCTGGTTTGATTTATCACGGCAGGTAGTAAATACGAGGGTGAGGCCATCGGCCGTGATGTCTCCACCGAACTCAAATTCATTCGAGTTAATCAGGGGACCCAGGTTTTTGGTCACCTGCCATTCCCATTCTCCCGAGGTCAGCAGGTCGGCAAGTGAAGTCTGCGGATTGACTGGTTGATCCGGTTTTTGTTCCTGTTCGATTGTCGCTGTGACGAGAGCAGGAACGGGTTCAGTAGCCTCAAATGAATTTTCGCCGGCAGGCAGGGCGCCGGTCTGTTCAGATTCGCGCGGCCAGAGGAAGGCTGTGATGCCCACCAGCACAATCGCACACGCCGCTGCCAGCAGATAATGTTTCTGAGCAGAACTGGTGGAGCCGGCATGTTGAATCGTCCCCGGATCACTGATGGTCGGTCCGGGATCAGACGGGGTGTCAACAGTCTTTTGGGACGGTTGAGGCACTTCTTTCACCGGGGGCGGAATATGGCAGTCTTCGAGGGCAACAATCAGCTCCCGGGCAGTCTGATAGCGGTCTTCTGGTTTCTTGGCGACCATTTTTTCAAAGACGGCCGCGACGGAATCGGGGACATCCGGGCGTTGCTTTTGTAACGGGGGAATGTCGCCCTCCCGGTGTTGGACGAAGACTTTAAAGATCGTGTTTCCGGTATAGGGGGCTTCACCGGTCAGCAGGAAATAGAGCGTGCAGCCCAGACTGTAGATGTCGGATCGGAAGTCTACCAGATGCGCATCCAGAGACTGCTCGGGAGCCATGAACGACGCCGTCCCCAGAATCGCCCCGGCTGCCGTCAGTTCTGACTGACTGACGAACGGGCGGCCACTCTCATCATCCGTGGTTTCGGATCCGGCAGGAGAGTGTCGCAGCGAGTCATCAATGTGTGCCAGTCCCAGGTCGAGAATTTTGACCGTTCCCTGATCATCCAGCAGCAGGTTCCCAGGTTTGATGTCCCGATGTACGATGCCACGTTCGTGCGCGTGTTGCAGACCGATCGCAGTCTGGCGAATACAGTCGACAGCCTGGTTCAGGGAAAGTGGACCGGAAGTACGCACGATCCGGCTGAGGTTGTCGCCACGCACATATTCCATCACCAGAAAATGGACGCCCCGGGCCTCGTCCGCATCGTAGGCTCGGACGATATTCGGATGTTCGAGCGTTGCAGCAACGCGGACTTCCCGTTTGAAACGTCGCACCTGATCTTCCGAAGCCAGCATCTGCTGTGACATCATCTTCAGCGCTACAATCCGGTGCATCGTGCGGTGCAGGGCTTTGAAGACCATGCCCATCCCGCCGACATCGATCAGATCGAGGATCAGGTATTTGTCGATTAACAACTCAGGCTCACCTTTCAGCAGGGCGGACGCCTGGTACGAGGTCAATTTGCCGTTGGTGACAAGTTGTGAAGCCAGTTGCCGCGCATCGGGGGGAGGTGTTCCTGTGGAAACCGAATCGCTGACCGACGCAAATTCGTCCGGCGAGAGCACACCAACCGCAGAGAGTTTCGAAAGAAAGTCATCGCAGTCGATGTCTTCCTGCGGTTCGTCTGTTTCTTGAGTCGCAGCCGGTTCCGCTTCCTCATCCAGGTGAGGTATGTCGGCTACGACCTCATCCAGTTTCTGTTCCAGTAAATCAACAGAGGGATCGGCGTGATTCAACAGCGACCTGACTTCGGTGAGCAGTGCTTCGTCGGAACCACATTTCTGAACCAGCCAGGCGTCTCGTTGTTCATCGTCCACTTCCAAAGCCGCCAGGAATGTCTGCTGGACTTTCTCCGCGTGTGACTTACTCATCTGCAGAATCACTTTCTGTGCCGGGACCGAGCTCGCGATACAACCAGGCTTTCGCATACTTCCAGTCGTTGTTGACTGTCCGCAATGAGACATCCAGTTGTTCGGCGATCTCCTCGCCCGTCAAACCACCAAAAAATTTCAGTTCCACAATCCTGGCTGCCCGGGGCAACTCGCTGGCGAGCGTCTCCAGGGCGTCATTCAATTCCAGGATGTCTAACTGATTGGCGTCATCGGCGACAGAAATGTGCAACGGAATTCCTCGACCGTCATTTCCTCCCCGTTTAAGTCGTTTTCGCTGCCGGGCGTAATCGACCAGCAGGCGACGAATAATGGTCGCGCCGGCGGCCAGCATCAGGGATCGATCTGCGGGATCGAGATTCTGCTGTTCCTGCAGTTTGAGGTACGCATCGTTGACGAGCAGCGTGGGTTGCAGGGAATGGCCAGCACTTTCGCGACGCAAAGCCCGTTCAGCCAGACCATGTAGCTGGTCGTAAATCGATTGATCCCAGCTGTTTGTGGTTCCGTCTGGCGGTACGGTCATCGGTGTGGCCTGCTGCTCTCGAATGAATCGGATGGGGGGATTCTGTTCCTCGATAACAGAAATTCACTATCTGATTGATGAGACCCATTATAAGGGGGCTTCAAGCGGACGCAATGCCCCGGATTTCGTTTCTACCAGCGGCGGAACGAGAAAAAAATTGGATTTCGAAAAAGGTTCCCAATCGGATTGCACACATTTCCTCAGTCTGTCGCCAAGCTTATCACGAGGGGAACACAACCAGTCACAGACACCTTCAGGGGAAATCAACATGGCGATTTACGATTCCACAGACCACAAACTGGGCGATTACCTGCTGGGAAGAGCAACCGGATACTACGACAACGCCTACAGTTCGCTGGGGGCAGAACATTACCGCCACGCACAGAAGCAGCGAGACGAGGCACTAAGCATCACGTATCGGCCCTCGCAGAGTGGGCCGGGCATTTTCGATGACGCCTTCGCCGAAGCAGGCGACTTCGGTTCCGAATGGGCCGAGACCATCATCGAGTATGGAAGCGGCGCCTTCACCTGGGTCCCCGCCTGGACGGGTACGGTTCTCAAGCTGATCTGCGTCTTCCTGTTCCTGGTGGCAGGTGTGCAATACGAATTCACGGGCTGGGGGCTGTTACTGGTCGCCGGTAGCGGCTGGTTCGCACCACGGATCACGGCAGGTCTGCTTAAAATGACCCTGAGTCTGAGTCTGTCGCTGGTTTACCTGGCTTTCATTCTGCTGGTCGCCGCACTGGTACTCGGACTGATCGGCGGCGCCTTCTATCTGCTGGGCGTACTGTTTGCGTAACAATTTTACGGGAAGACACCACTTTGAATCACAGCGGTACTTCCCCCTCAACAGAGAAAGCAGACTTCCAATGACCACTCTTCTTCAAAAACAACGCAGGGTACAACCGATGGCCAAAATTGAACAAAACAAGTCTGACACGCATACCCTGGTTAGCGGAACCGAGCATACAGCCGCGGAGCAGAGAGGCTTCTGGAGTTCGACAAAATCGTCTCTTTTGAGTCGGTGGACCCGATTTCGAATTCAGCGATTTGCTTTACCCGCAAAGTGGGCTGCATTGGGAGCACACGTTTATCATAACGGAACGCTGCGTAATCTCTATCGGGATCAGTTTGCACAGCTGGATGGAATGCATTCTCAGCAGGAAGTCTTGAATTTGAGTTTTAAGGCTGCTGATGATCAGGCTTCGCTGCTGGAAAAAGTCCGTTTGGCAGTCACATCACTTCCGCAACGGATCCGCATCAAACTGCTGCAGCGTAAAATCACGCATGCATTCAGTCAGCTGGGACGTCTGGCTTATTTCGAGCACCGTAAAACAGCCGGTCCGAAAGAACTTATCCTGCCGATCGTGCAGCTGCGAAAACGCCTGAAGCTGATCGAACAGGAGATCGAATCTAAGTCTCAGCTTCGCGCCGGGAAGTGGCTGACTCCGCAGCGAGTTCTCATGTCAGCGATTGTATTGCTGCTCTTGTGTGGCGCGGGGATGCTGATGATTCCGGATTCCACACCGGGAGGTGGTGGCGGGATAGTCGTCGTCCTGCCCGGCGGTGAACCGGCGCCGGTGCCGCTACCTGAGGAAGAAATTACGGAGGAAGAGCAGAATCAATTTGCATTCAACCGCATCGGTAAGGGCATGCAGCAGGATCTGCAGCAACTTCAGGCAAATGCCCCCGCAGGAAAAATGAATCAGACGAAACTGCAGGTCCTGCGCAGACAATTCTGGCAGGGATTTCCACAGACTCAGGAGAATGAAAGCCTGAAGCAGCAATATGCAGAAGCTTTGCTGCAAAAAGATCTTCAATTGATCTATGGAGGAATTACAACCGGTTCTACAGGGTTTTTGTCCCAGGTCTATCGAGTTTCTCTGGATGGGGGAGTGGCTCCCATTGCCAGACCCCTGTTTGATCGCTGGATGAAAGAAATTCGAAAGCAGCTGGGTATCCGTGAAGTGGGAAAACTCCAGCAGCTGGAAAATCTGAAAGTCTTTAATCGTACCAGACTGGCGGAAGCGATTCGCGCAACTGCGCCTCTGGCAGAACAATATGTACTGCTGCGAGACTGGAGTGAATACCATTCAGCCGGTCATCAGCAGGATTTCTATCGCAGCCCGCAAGCCTACCTGGCTTTTCTGTACCAGACCGATGATGAATTTCGCAGTCAGCAACAGGCGATTCTCTGGTACAGACAACTGACCAGGGTGGTGAGCGAAGATGAACTGCTGGCGATTGCAGACAAACAGCGCTTGCAGTCTAAGATGGATACCGGACAGATCACGGGCAGCAAGATGAAACCGATGTACGATCTGTTTGAGAGACTGGCTGAAGCCAGTGAGGGAGGATTTATTCTCAACGAGTTTCGTATGCTGTCACGCGCGGATGACAGGTGGGCGGAAGCCTTTGAGGAATACCAGGCAATGCTGGCGTTGCTCGACGCGCGGAAAGTGCTGGCTGCGGCTGCAAAATCGCGTCAGATTCCCGGTGCGAGTCTGGCGGATTTTCTGATTGAGCTGCAACAGGAAAGCGATCGTACCTGTTTTTTGACTCTGGCAGCACGTCAAAATGGAGTTCAGTGGAAAGCAGCGGGTAAACAGTATACAGCGTTATGTGAAATCTATGGTGAGCAGGCTGTCCATCGTGCCGCGCATCAGGTGCGGACAGCAAAACGGTGGCCGTGCAAAGCGGATCCACGGGGCAACGTCTTTATCGAAGTCCCTCCCACATTGCGCGACGCAAAGCGTTTTCAAAAGATCGGTTTCGTCACTCGAAATGAAGCACTTTTCGAATTGCTGGTTCGGGAACCACGCAAGCCGAAACCTGAGAAAGTCAGCCCGCGCAAGGTTGTCGCAACATTTTCCAGCTCAAACCAGATTTCAACGAGTCAGATTCCTGCTGAATATTCTGATGGACGTCTCTCTGTCGCTTCAGGACGTCTGGCTGTGAGCGTGAATGGGGAACGATCGGCGAATATTCTGGGGGGCCTGTTTGGACCCGCGCCGACACAGAGTTATATTTTGCTCTATGAGCCGACCGACACAGACAAACCATTGAAAATTCAGGGAGGTGAAGGAGCGTATGGGTATGCGTTGGACCTGTCAGACCGGTATATCGCTGTGGGAAATCGAACAGCCTGGCTCAGTAATCCACGCACAGGGAAAGGCCCGAGATTGAACGCGGGGGAGGCGTATCTCTACGATCGTCAGAGCGGCAAACTGATTACCAATGTGCGTCCACCACACGACAGTCCGATGCGGGGACTTCAGTTTGGAACCGCAGTTGCCCTGGCGGGAGAATACCTGGCGGTTGGAGCCACTGGACGCAGAGGACACTCTGAAGATGAAGGGGAAGTCGATATCTTCGATATTGCAACCGGGAAGTTTGTGTATCGGATTATGCTTTCGAGCCAGGACCGTGATCATGGAAGATTGGGAGCCAACATCGCTTCCGATGGAAAAAATCTGATCATCACAGCACCGGGAAATGACAAGGAGAGCCGGAAGAACCCCGGCGTCTTTGTCCATCATGCAGGTACGGGGAGATTGCTTTCCCGCCTGGAACGACCTGCAGGCGATAGCCGACCTTACGATTTTGGGATCTCAGTCGCCATTTCCGGCAGCCAGGCGATCGTTGGTTATCCTTCCCACCGCGATGGTGGTGCTGTGCTGGTCTACGAGGCGGAGTCCGGGAAACTGCTTTCGATCTTAAAGGTACCTGGTTCCGATGTGAACGATGACGAATGGGGGGCAGGGAAGCTGGTGAGTCTCATTACGGATAAAACAGGGCGGACATTCTCTCTGGGCAGGTCCGTGGCGATGTCAGATCATCTGATTGCTGCAGCTTCCTATCGAGGCGTCCATCTGTTTGATGCGAGCTCATCGAAGTATCTGTACTCGCTTCTCCTCGATGAAGAACTGAAAGCGTCTGCGGAACGTCGCGAAATTCATCGCATCGGATTTGACGGCACGACCCTGGTGGTTTCGACTCACAATGGCTCCCAACAAAACTGGACGCATCATCGCATCGACCTGAGTCAGTTCAATTGAGAGTGGTGGGCTCAATCAATTCTGTTCCAGGATAAATGGATTCTCCGGGAAAAATGTCTCATTCGAGTCAGGTTCCAGGCATCAGGGCTCAACGCCTGTCAGGGGTGGACAGAGCCTCAGCGGCCTGATAAAAATAAAGCTTTAAGACTGCATGCGAAACAATGATCTTCACTGATCTTTCTGTTGAATGACATTGTTGCAGCAGGCTCATTCCAGAGATGAGCTCCCACCTGTTTGTTGTACTCCGGGCCTGAATTGATGGAGCAAAAAGAACTGGCGCTGCCATCAACTGAAGATCAACGAATGACCCTGGTCGGTCGCGGGTTACTGGCACTTTCACTGTTGAGCTGGTGTCTGCTGATGTTTCCCCTGTTGTCAGGCGGACCGCTGGTTCTGGATGAGCACTGTTCTTACTGGATTATCGATTCCGATCTGCCCGGCACTTCGCTGATGCGCAGTCTGGACTACGCCGCGATTCCGCCCCTGTCCAGTTGGATTCAGATCGGGTTTCTCAAGGTTCTGGGGAAATCGGAGCTGGTGTTTCGACTCTCCTCGGCTCTGTGTGCCCTGGGCGCGATCTGGATTACGTGGCTGGCGGGGAAGGATATGCGGTCTCCGCTGACAGGCGGTCTGGCTGCGTTAATGGTCGCCTGGCACCCGGAAGCGATGGATGAAGTCCGCATTGCCCGCTGTTATGGTCTCGTGCTCATGCTGGGAGCAGCCGTGATCTGGACTACGATCCGCTGGCAACGCCAGCCCCGTTCGCTGGGAGCGGCACTGTTCTGGAGCTTCTCCTCCATCGCCTTACTCTGGACTCATTACACTTCGGCACTGCTGGTCATTCTCTCGGGGCTCGCAGTCGCAGTCAGCTGCTGGTGGCAACGCGATCTGAATCGCACCACCCTCAGTAGACTCTTACTCGCAGCCGGTCTGGTGATTCTGCTCGGTCTCCCCCTGATCCCGACCCTGCTGCGGCTCAAGCTGTGGGGACCGATTCTGAACTTCAGCGGCAGTGATACCTCGATCTGGAACCTGTTTGGTCCGTTCTGGTGGATCGGCTTACCGGTCGGTGGTCTCGTACTCCTGGTGGCACTCAAGCGTCGTTCTGCGCAACCCGTTTCCAGCTCAGAACTCTGGATTACAGCGACCTGCTCATTGCTTCCGTTACTGATCCTGGCGGTACTTTCCTCGGGAGAGATGTCGAGTCTGGCCAATCCCCGTTATCGCGTCGCTTATGCACCCGCGGGGGCCTGTTTTATTGCACTGCTGCTGACTCAGACGCGGCACTGGGTGACCTCCGTGGGGGCAACGGTGGTCGTACTTAGCGCAGCCTGGTTCCTGTCTCCCCTGGGGCCCTGGGATATGGGGCGGCTCGGCTCCCCGACCGAACACGAATGGCGGGAACTGAATGCCTTCATTGCTGAGAACTCAAAACCAGGCGAACCCCTGCTGGTCCAGAGTGGATTGACCGAAAGTTACCTGGTTCCTGCGTTGACAGAGGATCGGGTATTTCTGGAATACGTGGCCTGCCGGGTGAGTCGGTTCTATGTGGACGAGCCTCATCCCCGCTACGCACTGCCATACATCTGGAATCCGCAGTCAGGAGTGATTGCTTTCTTTCAGAATCTACTCGACAGTTGGAAAACCGATCCGGGATCGTTCTGGGTCGCCGCTGCCACCGATACCGACCTGAACCAGAATTCGCTCAACCAGATCCGCGCAATTGCCCGGGAGACCGGCTATGTGGAAACTGAGCAGAAGACCTGGCACAGCGCGACGCTGATTCATTTTCAACAACCAGCGAATATCGGCAAGTGAACCGTCGTGCGAATCGTCAAACCCGGTTTCTGCGGATGGTGAGCAGCCAGTAGAGGGTAGCCGTCAGCATGAACAGGGCACTGGAACTGCAGACGCCGGCCCAGCCGAATTCGGTCCAGCTCCAGACGCCAACTGCTGCACCGAGTGCACCGCCCGCGAAGTAGATCACGATATAAATCGTCCCCAGGCGGTTACGGGCTTCGGGAGAGAGACTGTAAACCCGCGACTGATTACCCACGTGCACGGCCTGGATTCCCAAGTCCATCAGAACCACGCCGATTCCCAGCCCGAGCAGTGTTTCTCCCTGAAAGTAGAGTATTCCAAAGGAGAACAGCGTAAACAGCTGGAACAAGCCGATGATGGGACGCGCGCCGAAACGGTCGCTCAAACGTCCGACGCCACCCGCAGCGAGTGCACCACCGATGGCCAAAAGTCCCAGCATCCCCGCGACATCACTGCCATAATTCAAGGGCGGACGCTCCAGGTGAAAGACGAGCGTCATCCAGAATGCACTGAATGCAGCAAAGCTCAAACTTCCGAACACACACGATTCCCTGAGGACTTTCTCTGATGTGAACAGCTTCCACATCGAAGTCAGCAAAGGAATGTATCCCATACGAATCTGTGGTTTCGTGCTGGGCAACGCATACCAGAGCAGGGCCAGCAGGCAGGTCAACATGCAGGCCGCGATGTAATAAATCGATTGCCAGTCAATCAGCCGCCCCAGAACTCCACTGATCGTCCGCGAAAGCAACAGCCCTGTCAGCAGGCCCCCTACGACTGTACCCACAACACGTCCGCGTTCTGCGGGAGTGGCCAGGCTGGCCGCGAGGGAAATCGTCATATGCGTGCCGGTTGTCGACAACCCCAGAGCCAGGCAGGCGAAGGAGAGCCAGCCAAGACTGTCAGCCGAGGCAACCAGTAATAAAGCACAGATGGAGAGCAGCACCGAGATCAGAATCAGGGGCCGTCGATTAAAGATATCCCCCAGGGGAAGAATCAGCAGCATTCCGCATGACTGACCAATCAGGCTGAGTGTCGCTGCGCTTCCGACCGCACTCTCCGACAATCCCAGGTCGATTGCAATCAGTCCCAGCAGAGGCTGCATGTAATACAGGTTGCCGACCACCATTCCCACGGTTGTCGCCAGCAGTAAAGTCAGGCCTTTACTTAAATGATTTGGTTCAGGCGAATGTTCTGTCTCTGATACTTCCGAGGCTGACGGAGCTTCGGTGGCGGAAAGGGGCGTCATTTCTCTCGTGGATCTATTTGCAACGCTGCGAGGCAGCGAAAGGGGACTGATTTCGTACGTGTCTCTCAATTGAGGGTCATTACCGGGAAGACACGGGCGAGCGTGTCAGGTTCAGCAGTAGGAGGTGTTGCCCTGCATTTGTCTCTCACGTTAGTGCGAAGAAAAAGCGGCCAGGTTTCGCACAGAACAGGACTACAAGTACATTCCAGCACTGAGTTCTCATTTTAGGAACGGAGCTGTTCCTGGAACAGTGACTCTTTCAAAAGTCGTTAGCCATCATTGAATTCGGTCGGGCTTCAGGCTGGCTCCCCAACGCGGTTTCGGCTCTGAACAGCTTCGATTTACCATTTCGGGTGCCTCAGGAAGGGGGCGATGAGAGCCTCTCATTTAGACAGTTGTTGATGTGAAGTAGTTGTTTTGTGTGCGCTTGTTTGTATCGTTGATGTTCACTTAATAGTTGATTGATAAGATATCTTAGTTCTTTTGCACATTGGACTTGTGGGATGACAAATTTTATACAAACAGGTGAAAATAGAGGGTTTTTTTGTAGAAATCAAAAGTTGATTTAGGTAGATAAGTATAAATGTGATGATTGTGCTGAATGAATCGAATGGGTGTAAATTGAGTTAAAGAATAAAAGAGCGTCTTGCGTTGAGTAGGTAAAATAAAGAGTGAGAGCATCCATTCAGTCTGCCCGGTCTGTCGAAATCAGGTAGTCACATCATCGATTTCGTCCCTACTGTTAAGCTGAAAAATTTACTTCTGAGGAGTAACCAGGATGCTGCTTACCAACTGGCTTGCTAACGTCACCTCCCGTCTCCGAAAACGCCCCGTCTTCCGCTCTCGCGATCGTCGAGCCCTCCGCCAACGCTGGCAGACCGCCACACAGAACCAGATCACGACAGCCGAAGTTTTGGAAGATCGGACGTTGCTGACGACCTTCTTTGTCGATGATGACTTCACCTCCGGATCAGATTTCAGCGGGACCGACACCGACCCCGGCACAGGAGGGGATCAGAATGCGGTGTGGAATGTGACAGCATTTGCGACGATTCAGGCTGCCATCAATGCGGCTGCTGCCACCGGTGATACCATTCAAGTCGCCGCGGGTACCTATAGCGGGCTGATCTCATTGAACAAGTCGGTCGATTTGCTCGGAGCTAATGCAGGTATTGACCCGAATACCATGGCCCGCGGAGCCGAAAGTATCATCGACCATGATGGTTTTTATGCGATTCAGCCGACTGCGGACGATGCCACAATCGACGGTTTTTCCTTCGAAGGAAACGGCGGACGTGTGATCGATAGCTACGCAGGTGCGGATAACTTGACCATTGCCAACAACATTTTCAACAATACAAATATTCCGGGGAGTCAAGGTGGCATCCAGTTGCAATCCGGTTCGTTTGATGATTTGACAGTCGAACAAAACCTCTTTCAGTTCACGGGAGACGGTGATGCGCTGCTGGTCGGCGGAGGCGGTTCTTTCGAGAGAATGCACATTGTCGGAAACCACTTCGCTGGAACGACGGGGGGAATCTTCCAAAACGGCGGCACGATCAATGACGCGGTCGTCGAACAGAACGAGTTTACAGGCGGCGTCGGGATGAATATGGGCGATGCTGGTAATATTCAGATCCGAGAAAACACTTTCGATGGGACTTTCTACACTGGTTTTCAGGTTGGAACAATTGATGGTGAAATCGTCGGCAACACATTCCAGAACATCGAAGCCTACCCTGGATTCTTTGGGCAGGCATTCGAGCTCTGGGGAGGACAGTACGGCACGACAGTTTCACAGAACGTGACAATCGAGAATAACGTGATCCACTACAACGATGTCGCCGGTGCTGCCGAGCCGAATCACGGGATCCGATTGCGTACCCCCGATGCAGGATCGGGGATTGATGCATCCACAATTCACATTAACAACAACGCATTTCTCGATGGCGGCGTTCGCGGCGATGCCAAAGCGATTCGACATTTCGGTGACCAGACAACCGCAGTCGATGCGTCGGGAAACTGGTGGGGAACCACCAGCGAAAGTAGTATTGAAGCGTTAATGGAAGACGCAGATGGCGGCACACCACTCATGGTCGACTTCACATCGTTCCTCGACAACGGCACCGATACCGATGGCGTTACCGCAGGTTTTCAGGGCGATTTCTCCACGCTGAATGTGACTGCCTTAGGAGGTCAGACCGGTCCTGTCGGACGCATCCAGGAAGCTGTTGAGAAAGTTACTCCCGGCGGAACGATCAATATCAAAAGCGGCACCTATGCCGGGAATGTTGATGCGACTGCAACGGGCATCGATAAGAGTGTCACTCTGGCTCCCGGCAACAGCCCCGGCCAGGTCATTATCAACGGCGATTTAATTCTTAATGCCGATGACACACTCGACATCGATGTCAATGGCGCAACCGCCGGATCTGGTTTTGATCAGTTTGTAGTGAGTGGGACCGTTGATCTCGGTGGCGCCGCTTTGAACCTGATCGACGGATATGATCCCGTCGATGGTGACGTATTCACGTTGATCCAGAACGATGGAGCCGGTTCTGTTACAGGTGAATTCCCTGGACTTCCGGAAGGATATGAGTTCACAAACTTCCTGGGCAGCGGTCTGAGTGCCTACCTCACCTATGTCGGCGGCGACGGTAACGATGTTGTCATTCACATGGTCGATTCCACACCGGAAGTCGATCTGCCGACGAATGGAACGGACGATGAATATACGATCGAAATCGATGGTGGCAACGTGGTCATTACCGAAGTCGGTTCCGGTAATATCATTTCTTCCATACCTCTGGCTTCACTGAATGGCCCCCTGGTGATCAACGGTGAAGACAATCAGGACGATACCCTGACAATCGATATGACTGGCATCGATCATACCACGCCGCTGCAAATCGAATTCAACGGTGGGGTCGGTGGATTTGATACACTGGAGTTGGTTGGTGGTACCTTGAACTCCGTCGAATATTTCTTTACGAATGCCAACGACGGTCGCATTCAACTCAACGGTTCAGGAACCAACTTCATTACCTACACAGGTCTGGAGCCAATTTCATCCACGATCAACGCCACTGATGTGACACTGAATTACAGCGGCGTCAGTGAAACCATCACGGTGACCGATGCCGGCGGCGGACAGACGACCGTCAACTCGACTGCCGGGGAACTGACGACGTTTAATAATCCTACAGGAACACTGACGATCAACGCCGGTGGCGGTGATGATATCGTCAACGTCAACTCGCTGGACCCTGCCTTTGCCGCGAATATTACCATCAATGGAGAAGGCAACGACGATACCGTCAATCTGGCAAACGGCCTTACGCTGGGCAGCGGCGACACAACCATCAATGCTGATGTGGTAAGTGTTCGTGCAGTCACAACAACTGGAGCAGTAGTTATCACTGCGAACGACACGATCGACATGTCAATTGCGGGAAGTATAAATGCTGGTAGCAGTAACGTTGAACTACAGGCTGTAAATAATATTGAATTGGGGGGGATCTTCACTACCGGCACTGTGACCGTCACCTCAACAGCAGGTGCCATCAACGATGCGAATGCAGGCGCAGGCAACATTATCGCGACCAATGCCATATTGACGGCCGGCGTCGGAGCTGGTGTGGGGGATGCTCTGGAAACGGCAGTTTCGAATCTGGAAGCGAATATTGGCGCTGGTCTGGAATTAGATAATACCGGCACCCTGCTGATCGGTGGCATCGGCCCCGTGGTCGGCGTAACAGTCGGCGGGGCTTCCGTAATTACTTCGACTGGAACGATGACAGTGGCAGAAAATATCACTGCCACAGGTGGCGCGCTGGAACTGGAAAACACTGGCGGGGATTTTATCCTGAATCCAGGTGTGACCATTTCCAACAATGCGGCTAATCAGATTGACATCGATTCCGCCGGCGCCGTAACCATGGCGGACGGAAGTCAGATTACCCACAGCAGCATCGGACTGATTGATATTGATGCGGTGACTAACATTGCTCTTTCGTCGATCTTCACCTTCCTGGAAGTCCAGCTGACAACGACCACCGGCAGTATTACCGATAATACTGCTGCGGAAGGCACACTCATCAGTGCCGGTAGTGTTGCCTTGCGAGCTGCAACGGGGATCGGGGGCACTGGGGCTGCAGACATTAATTTGATTCTCAACACCCTCGCTGCCAATACGACCAGCGGTGATGTCTATCTGTCTGAACCCTCTCAGACCACGATCACTACTGTGAATGGCCTGGCGGGGATTACAGCCGGCGGTGACATCGATCTGAACATTGGTGGGACCCTGAATATCAATCAGAAAATTGAAGCCACGGGCGCCGCATCCACAATTAACCTGGCCGCTGCCAGTGACATCAATGTTAACAATAACGTGATCACCAACGGTGGCGCGATCGACCTGCTGGCCGATAATGACCTTGTCCTTGGGGCAACGTCAGTGGTTGATACGACGACCGCAGCAACCGTCACTCTCACCGCTGATGCAGATACTTCCGGTGGTGGTGGCTTTACGCAGGCTGACGGAAGTCTGGTTGATGCCCGTGGAGGCAATTTAAATGTAACCGCTGACGATAATATTGAGATTGCCAATCTACGTGGCGGTACAGTTCAAATTGATACTCACCTCGGGGCTATTCTCGACAATACCGCTGGTGAAGCTGCTTTGATTACCGCTACTGGTGTCGATTTAGAGGCTGGTTTAAGTGTGGGGTCCAGTGAAGATCTTGATGTGGCCGTAGCTACGCTGTCGGGGAGATCTCAAAATGGTCAGTTCCGCGTCAGCAACACTGGTGCCCTTACTATCGGTGCTGTTGCCGCTAATCCTCCAGGGGTGAATGCCAATAACGGTGACGTGAACATTACTGCTTCCAGTCCGTTACAGGTTTCGGGTAACGTTAATGTAAGCGGAACCGGATCAGTCTGGCTCACAGCTACTGATTCAGTCGGTGCCGGGGATGATTTGACCGTTGATCCCGGTGTAACAGTTTCTTCTGCCAATTCAGGGGTTACCTTGCGTGCTGGGGATAACGTAACTATCAGCCCAACAGCAAGCATATCTACCCCTAACTCAAGCATCGCTGTTTTTGTTGACTATGGTGATGCCGATCCAGGATTTGGGGGAGTGGCTAACCTGAACGGGCTCATGTTTGCCCCATTTGGTATTGGAGTTTATGGAGATAATGACGCTGATCAGTTCATCATTGATGGGAATGGTGGTCCTGTGAATGATGGCGGTACCGTAGATGGAATCAGTTCAATTATCTCATTTTATGGAAATGGTGGATCAGATGAACTGATTCTGGATGACTCGGGAGATGTATCTGGAGATACGATCAATATCACCAGTATCGGTCCTGCGATTGGGCATGTTGGGGGCATCGGGATTCCCGGACTGGATTTCAATACTGTGGAAGATCTGACCGTCTATTCTGGATCAGGCAGTGATGACTTCACCGTAAATCCCAATGCACTGACGACGATTGACATTGCCGGCGGCAATCCAGCCGCTCCTGCTTCACCCGGGGATACACTGACATATCTGACCCCTGCGGGCGAATCTTCCACCTTCACACCAGACGGTACGGATGGGGGGACGATCTCTGCGACCGGTCCATTCCAGGATGTGACCTTTGATGAAATCGAAGGTCTGACCTTCGGCGGCAGCATTGTCGTTGATGGTACCGCCGGTGATGACACGCTGACGATTACCGCTCTGACTGCCAACTCGGGGACGTACCAGATCAACGGCGGGCCGATCATCAATTTCAATGCCAATACAGATTTCACCTTCAACGGTCTGAACGGCGATGACACCTTAATCATCAATAATCCTGCTGGTGGGTTGTTCGATCCGGTGAATGGAATCAACTTTAACGGCGGAACCGGCGGCGAAACGCTCGGTGACACACTGCAGATTCTAGGCGGTACCGCCGCGATCGTCGAACATCAGTTTGTAGATAACAACAATGGTTCGGTTTTCTACAATGGCGAAGGGACCGCCACGATTACCTACACCGGCCTGGAACCGATTGATGATACCATCACCGCCACTGATCGTATCTTTACCTTCACAGGTGCCGCTGAGACGATCACGCTCTCAGATGACGGTGGTCCCGGGGATGGGCTTTCACTGATTGATTCTGACCTCGGTGAATCAGTCAACTTCATTCATCCACTCGCGACGCTGACCATCAACACCGAACTGGCCGGCGGCAGTGGTGCTGATATTATCAATATCGATCCCCTGGACTCGACTTTCACCGCCAACCTGACGGTGAATGCGGGTACCGATGATACCATTAACACCGGAACGGTTGACATCGGAGCGGGTGTGTTGGATCTGACTGGCGGTCAGGTCTTCGTGAATGGCGCATTTACCACTACGGGTAGCGTGGATATAGATTCGACATTCGCTGATATTACCTTTGCTGCAGCTGGCTCGATTGATGCCGGTGCCAGTGATATCGATTTAACCGCCTTCTTCAATGTGGAATCGTTGAATGTGACCACAACCAGTGAAGTACGCGTGACGGCTACCGGCGGCGGAATCAATGACCTGACGGGGAATGCTCTGATCACAGCTGATCGGGCGGCGTTGCGTGTCGGTGGTCCCGGTGGTATTACCGGAATTGACACCAACGTCAATACTCTGGCAACCAGCGTGGCCGGTGGTGCATTTACAATTGACAACACCGGTGCATTGGAAATTGGCACGGTTGATGGCCTGGCTGGTATTACAGCTGCAGCCAGCTCCATCTTCCTGACGACAACCGGCACATTGTTGGTCAGTGACACAGTTACCGGGGGAGCCGTCGATCTGAGGTCGAACGCTACGATGACGATTTCCGATAACGTCAGTGCTTCTACGGGAACGTTGAAGCTGCAAAACTTCGGCGGTGACTTTGTGTTGAACAGCCCCGCACAGATTTCCAACGCAGCTGCCTTTTTGATCGACATTGATTCTGCTGGAGCTGTGAATCTGGCAGACGGATCGCTTGTGACCAGTCTGGGAACCGGTCTGATCGACATTGATGCCGCAGGCAACATCGACCTGGCAAACGTGAACACCAGCGGTGAAGTCCAGATCACAACGTCCGCTGGTGCGATTACAGATAACACTGGCGCCGAAGGGGCTCTCATTACCGCTGACACCGCAGCACTGCGGGCTGCGACCGGCATTGGTGCTGCGGGAACAGGGGATATTGATCTTGCGGTTGGTACCATCGCCGCCGATACGACCACCGGTGACCTTTACTTGAGTCAACTTGGTCTCTTAGAGGTAGATACGGTCGACGGTCTGGTGGGGATTACCGCTGGTGGCAACATTGATCTTAATGTTGGTGCCATGAATACCTATCAGGACATCGAAGCTACAGGTGCTGCTTCGACCATTTCCGTGTTAAATGCAGGTGACCTTAGTATTGGAGCCGGCGTAATTACGAATGGTGGGCAGATTGATATTCTCTCTAATAACAATCTGTTTCTGACGACAAGTTCTTTAGTCGATACAACAACTGCGGCGATCGTCAATGTGATCGCCAACGCTGATGCCATCGGTTCGGGTAGCATCCATCATACGAGTGGAGGCGTGGTCAATGCCCATGGCGGCTATCTGACTGTATCAGGGCTTTTCGTCTGGATTGCCGACCTGCAAAGTGTTGGGGGAACCGTTGCTGTGACTGCCACAGGCGGACCAATTATCGATAGCAATGCTACTGAATCACCCGTAATTACGGCTGATGAGGCAGTCCTGAGTGCCCTGGATGGAATTGGAGTCGCTGGTACAGGTGACATCGATACTGCGGTCGGCACACTGTCCGCTTCAACGACCAACAACGATATCGTGATCAGTAATACTGGTGCCTTGATCATTGGTGATGTGGCTCCCCTGTCGGGAGTCACTTCCACGAACGGTTCGGTAACCGTTTCCGCCTCCAGCCCACTGACCGTCTCCAGCAATGTGACTGCAGCTGGAACCGTTAGCCTGACGGCCGGCGATTCCGCTGCCGCCGGTGATGACCTCACGATTGACCCCGGTGTGACCGTTGAGTCAACCGGCGCCGATGTGGTATTGACAGCCGGTGATGACTTCACCATGGATGCAACCTCCCAGATCAATGCTGCGACAACCATTGGAATCTTCGTCGATCCAAGTGTCGGCGATCCGGATGCCGTGGGTGGTACTGTCGATCTGGTTGGTGGTATTTCCGCCCCGGGGGGAACGACGGTGACCGGCGGTGATGACGATGACACATTCAATATCCTGCCCAGCAGCACATCCACGATTGCTGTTGTAGGCGGCGATCCGACTCTCCCGGCGGTTCCCGGGGATACGCTGAATATTGATCTCAGTGGTGTGACCGATCCCGCCCTGGTTCTGGGAGGCGCACCGGGTTCCGGCACGTTTAACTTCCTGGCTCCCGATACCGAACTGGCTGTCAGCTACAGCAGTATTGAGGATGTGAATACCCTGGCTGGCTCCTACCACCTGGTGCTGGATATGTTCTTCTCCGGGTTCGAAGACGCTTCCGACGATACGATCGACGTCGGTCTGGATGCCGGTGGTACGAACCTGCTGATCGACATCAATGGCAGCAACTTCTTCACCGGTAACGATGCGGATATTCTGTCCTTCACCGTACTGGGATCGGACGACGATGATACGTTGAACATCAACGAAACCGCAGGCGGCCTGCCGATCTTCGCGACCGCTGCACCGTCTGCGGTTCCAGGCTCCAACGGGGCGCACCTGAATGCGGCCGCAGAAACATTCCTGGAAGACGAGTTCAATCCCAATACCTACGATGTGAACGACATTACGATTCACTACGACGGTAAGAACGGAACCGACGCGATCAACGTGAACTTCATCACCGATCACAATGCCGGTTACTTCTCGGATGTGATCGACGGCCTGGGCAGTGGTAACATTGGCGCCGCCGCTGTGGGCGACACGGACATCGACCTGGGACTCTCCTTCGGCAACGTCGAAGGTGTCGGCATCTCCGGTTCGGGAACCGGTGGCCTGCATGTGGATGCCTCATCCACCCCCGACACGACCGGTATTAACATCAACGATGACGCCGGTGCCGGTGACGGGATCTCCCAGATCACCGGGAACGGCGGTTTCACCGATCTGTTGTTCGAGGACTTTACCGATCTGCGGGTCCTCTCGGGAACCGGTGCGGAAACCATTAACCTGTTTGCCCTGGATTCAGCGACCACACTCACTAATGTCGAACTGGATGCCGATGACATCTTCGCGGCCGATGATACGGCCGACGATTACATCCAGATCCGCTCCACGCCTGCCGGTACGGTGACGAATGTGAATGTGCTGGGCGGCCTGGGGAATGATGATATCTATCTTATCGGGGGGGCATCTACAGTCGATAATATCTTTGCCACAGTCAATGTGGATGGCGAAGGTGGTACATTAGACGCATTATATGTGTTTGATTTTGGAGATGTAACGGGGGATACGTTTGAAGTGACCTCCACTACGATAGATGGACTCTCCAGTGCACCCGGCACTGATGTGACTTATACTGCGATCGATTTTCTGGACGTGAGAGGCACGAGTGGCAACGATACGGTCAATGTCAATCTGACCACCCAAGAAGACTTGGATGATGTCTTTATTCGCGGTAATGATGGCAACGACGAATTCTTTCTGCAGAACAGCACACCCGTTGGCGTGGATACACGGCTGTTTGGAGGCGATGATGCAGACACCTTCCACTTCCTGGGAAGCAATGTCCTGCGAGGCTACATTAACGGGGATAGTGATTACGACACCATCGACTACAGTGCCTACACCCCAACCGTACATGTCGAACTGAGGGGCTTGGGCCCGGATAATGGATTCCAGGGAATCGAGAACAACGGCAGCATCTTGGGCACTGGTTCTGGCGGAATCGGCTTTTATAACATCAATAATCTGGATGGCTCAGTCAACAGCGACACGCTGGAAGGCCCCAACCTGAACAACTACTGGGGTATCACGGCCGACGATGAAGGCTTCATTATCGCCGAACGCAACAACCTGGCCATCGGCCGACCGACGATCGCCGGCGATGCGATTGCGACTCCACCCGAAGAGCGCCTGGACTTCATCAGCTTCCAGAACCTGATCGGGGGCACGCAGGACGACCGCTTCGACCTCAGCGACGGGGTCGGTCTGACCGGTACCCTCGACGGGGACACCGGTAACGACAGCCTGGACTATCGGGACTACACCACGGGCGTGACCGTCGACCTGTTCGCCGGCACTGCCACGAATATCAACGGCGGCCTGGTGGCCGGCACCGGTGGTGGCGATGACGACAACAGCATCGAAAATGTCTTCGGCGGTGATGGCAACGACAACATCACCGGCGACAACGATCACAACATCCTGGGTGACGGCCTGGGCAGCGACAACCTGGA